>CAYRXD010000037.1:0-13209 GCA_964428135.1 uncultured Candidatus Saccharibacteria bacterium
ACCCTCATATCCTCGGGCCGCGAGGGCGCCGCGTGGCGAAACTGGTCCTCGTCGACGGCTACGTGGACGAGCCCGCCGCATTCGGCGTTCCCCCCTACATCTCGCCACACGCCCGCTACGCGGCCGGCGCCCCCGCCAACACGGACGACCGTCCCCTCCTGGAATATTCGCCGGTCTCCTGGCTACCGCCGCTCCAACGGGAAACGGACGAGACCTTCTTGAACATCCTGCGTTTCCGCGCCGATTCCCCGCCGCCGGTCAAGAATGTTCCGCCGGAGGAGAAAGCCGATTTCGACCGGGAGATCCAATTGCGTTCGGCGCAACGGTTCTCCGTTTTCTCCCAACGCTACCATGGCCCCGGAGAGCGCGCGTTCGCCGCCAAAGACTATCTGGCGGGGCTGGAGGAGGTCAAAGCCTGGTTGGACGCGAACGAAGATTTGTCCAACAGCCAGGAAGGCGGGGGGTGGAGGGCGGAATGATCAAAAAAAACAAACCCCGACACCAACGCCGCGAAAGCCCAAAAGGCGCACACGATGGTTTTGTTTTTTTTGTGCAAAAAGTGACGGAGCGCCATTCCTTATTTATACCATGCTTTCTGTGATATGCCGAAAGTGTTTTTCGGAAACGGGCTGAATCGAGAGCCGCGAACCCCTCGTACGCACGAGCATGCCTTCAAGTTTCGGGTCGAATTTCACGGCGGCAAGCGAAACAGGGTTTTTAGATTTTTTTACGAAAGAAATGTCAACACAATACCATCTCGGCTTTTCTTTTGTGGCTTTCGGGTCGTAGTACTTGCCCTTGGCATCAAACTGCGTTTCGTCCGGATGCGCCGCACTCGCCACCTTCCCGATACCGTATACGCCCGCGGGCTTACTGCTTGAGTGATAAAAGAGCACGAGGTCGCCTTTCTCCATGTCGCGCATCATAAAATTCCGCGCCTGATAATTTCGCACTCCGCTCCACGGCGTTTTCTTATCGCGCTTCAAGTCGTCTATGGAGTAAGCATCGGGCTCTGTTTTCATCAGCCAATAGTTCATGAAATTATTACAGCGTGTCTATTTTAGCAGCAAGAATAAAATCATTTTCGGAAAGACCTTTCACCGCATGAGTCGAGAGTTCAATGGTTGCTTTTCCGTATGAAACATACATCTCGGGATGGTGTCCTTCCCCCTCCGCCAATTCTGCGACTTTATTTACAAACGCCATCGTGTGTTTAAAATCGGGAAAAGAAAAAGTTTTCACAATCATTTTCTCCTCGCGAACTCCCCACCCGCCGCCAAGCTCTTTCATAAGTGTCGAAATATCCGGCTCAGTGAGCGCTACGCCCCCAACCTCGCACACCTGACACTTTTTTTCAATAAGTTTTGTGTTCATAATTTTTTTATTTGTGAGTATAATGTAGTATTATACTCCATCTCATCAATGAAAAAAACATGGCGTTGCATACCCTTAAAACCTTCGCTGATAACTCTCCCGCCACCGAAAAAATGCCGGTGCTTTTTATCGGGCATGGGAGTCCTATGAACGCCATTGAAGATACCGTGTGGTCGGAGGCGTGGAAAACAATCGGCGAATCGATGCCCCACCCGAGGGCAATTCTCTCCGTGAGTGCGCACTGGCTCTCGGAAGGCACGCGCGTACACGCGGCGGAAAAACCGAAAACCATTCACGATTTCTGGGGCTTCCCGAAAGCGCTCTATGATATGACCTACCCTTGCCCCGGCTCGCCTTCGGATGCGAAAGAAACCGCACGGATAATTACCAACACAAAAGTTGCAGAAGACCTCGACTGGGGCGTTGACCACGGCACGTGGATTGTGCTCGCGCGGATATTCCCAAAAGCCGATATTCCGGTATTCCAATTAAGCATCGACATTTCAAAACCATCCGCATTCCACTACGAACTCGGAAAAGAGCTGCGCATGCTCCGTGAAAAAGGCATTCTCATCATGGGGAGCGGCAACATTGTTCATAATCTCGGCGTTATCAGTTTCGAGCCGAATGCGAAGCCTTTCGACTGGGCGGTTGAATTCGATGACGTGTCAAAAAAATTACTTGAAACAGGCGACGACCTCTCGCTCATTCATTACGAGAAGCTCGGCAAAAGCGCGGAGCTGTCTATCCCCACCCCGGACCATTTTTGGCCTCTTCTCTATACTCTCGGCGCAAGAAATGAAAATGAAAAGCCGGAATTCCTCACCAACGGCATCGCGCACGGGAGCGTCTCTATGCGGACACTGCGGTGGGGGTAATTTTTTGTTATTGCATCAACAAATCTTCAACGGCGCTCAAATTCTCCGACAAAAATTTTATCCGCATAAAATCCGGGTACAAAAAACAATCAACGCGAGTATTGTTCTTCAAATAGTGCTCGCTCTCCACCCAAGCGCCATGAATGGACTTGAGGTAAAATAATTTCAGTCCGTTTTGTATTTCCTCTTTCGGTATCGGATACGTCTCCGCGTACGCATCCAGATACTTCTTTGCCCGAACGAGACCCTGCGGCAAACCATCATCGCCAAAAATATAAAACATAGACCTGAACAGTTCGTGCGTTCGCGGCGCGTATTCGGTTTTTTCAAAATCAAAGACATGCGAAACGGCGCGGTGTTCGCCAAAAAATACGTTGTTGTCGAGGTAATCGCCGTGTACCAAATGGTCGTTCGGCAACCGAAGATCTTCGTATACAAGAGTGCTGGAAGAAATAAGCCGTTGTTTCAGCGCCAGGCTTTCCAGCGCCAATGTATCGAAATCATTCAACGATGACCTCTTCCGTATCTCCTCTTCGATGTGTGCTATTGTCGCCAACGACTCGGTCTTGCTCCATGGCTTACATTGTGCGCCAATACAGAGCGGCGACAATTTCCCTAACCGGTGCAGGCGCGCAAGAGTCTCGCCGAGAGACTCGATCTCCTGTGCTGTAAATCCGCTTCTCTCCGGATGCTTTCCGTTCACAAAAGGAAAGAGCGCATACCAGGCACTCTCGAACGAGAAAAACGTATTTCCATTTTTTGCCGAAAGCGGAAGTATCACGGGAATTCCGCCGACGGAAAAATATCTTTTTACCTGGTGTATTTCTGCAATCCTCGCCTGATCAGCAAAGCGATATTTTTTTAAGAAATATTTTGCGGACGAATCGGCAAGAATATAGTTTTCGCTCAAAAAACCTTTCGTTACCTTCTCCGCAAATTCCAGCCTTAATTCATACAGTTGGAATATATGATGCAAAAGCGTTTCCATTGGCTCAATTTAACATATCAATCTGTCGATAATCAAGAAAAGCGCCAAAAACCGCCGAAACCGCAATACTCGTAATTATTCCGCGCTTTCGTCCGGCTGATAAACGCCGAATGTATTGCCCTCGGTATCAATGAAATACCCCTGCCATGCTATTTTCAAAAGTGCGAATTTCGGCATGGCGACGAGTCCGCCTGCCGCTTCTATCTTTTTGGCGGTTTCATCGAAATTTTCCACTTGCACGGTGCAGACAAACGCGTTTGTGCCGCATTCTTTCGGTGGAGGTTTCGCCGGGCGCGGCAAAAGTCCGCCGTTGATCCCCGGTTCCGTGCTCCCCTTTTCCGCCGTCATGACCATCCAATATTGCTGTTCGCCCCATCGTTCGAATGTCCAATCGAATACGTCACGATAAAACTGCATGGCACGCTCCGGATCGTCGGCTTGGATCTCAAAATGCACGACTCTGTTGCTCATAATGATTTTTTATCAATTGATAATTACTTTTGTATATATGAATATGGTACTTTTAGCACATTAAAATGAATAACAGATGGGTGCCGCGCACCCGAAAAAAAGCGAGCCGAAACCGATAAAAAGCGCCGCAAGCCCTATTCATATCTCGTACGGTTTCATTTTCTCCACCATATTCCGCGCCGCCGGATACTTCTCAAAAAGATGCGGCGCGAGCAGCGCCCCACAGGCAAGTGCGATGAGTGCTTGCGGAAAACTTGAACCGTTTCCGATAATCCGCTCAACCAGCGCCACAGCTCCAAGTACGAGTTCCCCTATTCCGATCGCGCCTCGGAACGCGTTGAGTTTTGTTTCAACGGACGCGATATGCTCCGCACCTTTTTCTCCAATGAGTTCTTTCAGTTTTGGGGCGGAAAGAACGAAGCCTGAAACGGCATTGGTAAGTTGTATGATCATGGACGTATTTCTATTATAAAACGAATAATATCTCCGTTCATTATACCCTCTTTTTTCCGCACTTCAGCTTTCAGCGGGAGAAAATACTCTCCCATCTTTTTTTCAGGAAAAATGGAAGTCTTCCACTTCGTCTTGCCGATGGTAACGCTGACCGGAAGCGAGCCGAAACCCCTTCTGTTACTGCCGAATTTTTTCTTAATCTCTCCCGCCTGTTTCTTGGGAACGGAAACAAAATGCCACGGCGTCGCGCCCGGGTACAGCCATACTTTTTCTTTAATTTTGTATTGATTGGGTTTCATGTGTTTACTAAGTAACTTTTACTTGGGGGTTTCACCCCCAAGTAAAAGTTACCGTCTCCCCGGAACATTCTCAATATACGGCGCGGCTTGGTCGGGCGAGAGTTTTACTTTTCCCGCCTGAACTTCCGATGTCTTTCCAAAACCGCATCCGCTCGGGTCAGACCACATGTAGCCCAGTATCGAGCGCGCGGTTCCCATGTTGGCGTGCCAGTGTTCCGCGTCGCATTTGTCCGCCGGCGGCTCGCCTCCCCCGCGCGCCCACGCGATATCCGCAGTGTACGCGATGGTCGCCGCTCCGGGCGAAGTACACGTAAATATCGCTTCCGCGCGGTTCCGTGTTCCGGTTATTTGGCCCTTTCTCGGCGCATCAAATTTATTCGTCGGCGCGGCGGCGCTTCCCCGCACGGTGAATGTCCCGCCGAGCGTCCACGGATTCGCCGCGAAGTGTGTGTACGTCAGCGGCTCCTCCCCCCTCCGATAATCTTTTTTTGGTTCATAATAGTTATTTATTATTTATCAAACAAAGCGACGTATTCATACAACTCAAAAGAACGGTTTCTTGAAAAACCGGTTTTTTCTTTGAGAATTCCTTTTTTCTCAAACTCTTCTATGAGCCTGTTGGCAGTGACAAATGCGACACCTAATTCCGCCGCAATACGATTTATATCCATGATTGGCTGTGAGAAAAGTTTAAACAAAAGCTTTTGCCCAAGCTCAGCGCGCCTACCCATAGTCATTATTTTCTTTTCATACTTCTGCCGGAGAATGACTATCTCCTCAAAAGTTTCCTTTCCTTTTGAAGCAGTCTCAATTACACCGGAAAGGAAGAATTTGATCCACTGCTCGGGACTATTTGAGGATCGTACCAAAGTAAGAGAGTCGTAATACGATCCTTTATTTCTGGAGAAAAAATCTGACAAATACAATGTCGGACGGCGAAGAACCCTTGCCTCAACTAACTGCAAAGTAATCAATAGACGCCCGATTCTGCCATTACCATCAAGGAACGGGTGTATCGTCTCAAACTGGTAGTGGCTCAAGGCAATTTTAATCAAAAGAGGTACATCCAATTGCTTGTTGTGCCAAAATTTTTCCAAATCGGAAAGCATTTCCCCTATCTCGTTTGAATGGGGCGGAATAAAAAAGGCATCTTTTAAGCTTGACCCTCCAATCCAATTCTGACTTCTTCGAATTTCCCCGGGGGTCTTATGCTCCCCTCGTGCCCCAGAAAGAAGAATTTTATGTGCCGACTTGAGGAGACGTAATGACAGGGGCAGAGTATTTAGTTCTTTTATCGAGTGATTTATCGCTTGAATATAATTTTGCACCTCCCTCCAATCATCTCTGCGTTCGGGCATAATATCATCCTTTGGGGAAAGCACTTCATCAATGGCGGTTTTTGTGCCCTCAATTCGGCTTGAAGTCGTCGCTTCTTTCGCTATGTGCATCTTAATAAAATAATCAACATCAGGCACAAGGGTTGAATACGCGTTCAATTCACCTAAAAGACGCATCGCTTCAGCGAGTAATACATTAATTTTTTTGTCTTCCCAATCAAACGGCTTATTTAAAGAAAAAGGACTGAAACTCTTGTATTCCAGTTGTTGTTTATATATTCCGGCTTTAAAAGTTTGTTTCATATCTGAAAGTATAATTATTTATATTTACACTTTAGCACATAACTGAAAATAAGCAAATCTATACTTTCAGCAACCCCCAATAATCTTTTTTTGATTCATGGTAAATGTGGTTATTTTTAATACCTGTTGAGAATATTATATCAGCGAACGAGAAGAAATTGGAGTTTAGACTTGTGGGCAGAATGTAGGAAATGAGTATTGACAAATACATTATATATGTGATACACTACTTTTAGTGGGATGCATAAAACACTCATTTTTAATATTTTTTCCTGAGGAGAAAGAACGTGAAAAAGGTACCTTGTCAAAAGATTGAATTCAACATCGTTCCGACTGAGAATCCGGATGAAACGGTTGGTAGTTCCCGTTATGTTGTTAATATGGCAACAGGTCTGGGGATTGATGTTCTCAAAAAAATTATCGAAGAAAACATTCCGATTGCTAAGAATAGCAAAACAGAAACAGTAAAAACCATAATCCGAACAGAACGCTATGAATGCCCTTGTTGCCCTGTTAACATAACAGCTCTGGTATACGTCAACTGCTGGGGACTAATAACAAAAGAATGCCGAGCGATTGAAGGACTTTACGAAGTGGAAGTTTATTCACGCGTTGGTGCACATGGCAGCTATAGTGAAGCCTATGTGAAAAAACTCGCGGGGGAAATCATTTACAAAGGTCGAACGGATGGTATTCCATCAAAAGACTACGATGCAAATCCGAAGCTCGCCAAGAAGATGCCGCTATCGCAGAATTCTGTTCAAAAAAATAAAAAAAGATGTTTTAGTCCCGACTCAATTTATTGTGGTCGGGGCTTTTTAATTACACACCTAACCACCGTCATCATACCCGAACCTTTCGGCGAGGACAACTGCGCCGAACCTTGACTTTTGGGAACAATTTGTTAGGATATAAGCAATACAGACGAAAAGGGGTCCGAAAGGTTAATTGCCTAAGGTACCCTTTTCTTTTTGCCAATTTTGTTTCTTATCTCGGGATCATCAAGATACATGAAAAACTTGTTTGATAATTTTTTGTACAATGAAGACCGGTACTTCCTTATGGGAAACAATATTTTCGCAAATCTATCCTCTTCTATCAAAAAATCAACCAGCAGTTTGTAATCGCCGTCGCCTGAGACCAGAATGATTTTCTCGAAATCTTCTTTCTTGTAGAGTTTTTTCATGGCGTGAAAAATAATGTCCGAATCCACGTTTCCTTTTTTCGTCCCCATCATTGCCGGATTGTGCTGTCGGAAAATAAGGACGAAGCCGACATTTTGTATTGCTTCGTATAAATCTTGGTTGGTATCCTGTACATATCCTAAAAAATAGTAGGCTTTGGCGACGTGGTATTTTTGTTCAAGATACACGCGAAATCGCGCAAGGTCTACCTTCCACGGATCAACTTCCCGCTTCGCCGTGCCCATATACAGATTTTGTCCGTCTATAAATGCGATATTTTTCATGTTTCGAAAACCTTCAAAATTTGTAAAATTTCATCCGTCCCTCCATCGTGCGCAAACCTTTCGGCGGGGACAACTTTAAGTCTCCAGCGCATTTTACTGCTGATTTCTTCCCGCCAACTTCTTTACGCTCGCATTGCCGAGAAGTGATTTCATCTGGTGTATGGCGCTTTCGTTTAATTTCAAAAGTCTGTCTCCTTGCGAAATTCCCGCGCGGATATATTCCGCATTTAAGTTTTCGAGGTTCGCAAGACAAACGAGCGCTGTTACATCGGCATAATCGCGAATGTTACCATCGAGTTTTGGGTTCTTGCTCCGCCATTCTTTCGCCGTCATGCCGAAAAGCGCTTTTTGTTTAACACATCGGCTTCGTTGGCGTACACTATGGTAGCGTCTTTTTTAGACAATTTTTGCGGGAAAACGATTTTTTCTTTTATGGCATCCGTATGGATTTTGTAATTGTTTTTAGTCAGCATGCGCTTCGCGTCCCAGCCGAGGGCGAGTCTTTCGTTTTCTTCGATTTTCAATCTCTGAAACTCTTTGATGAGATAGAGCTTGAATTCCGGAGAAAGCCACGTGGCGAACTCAAACGCAATGTCTCTGTGCGCAAATGTTCCCCCCGTATCTGCCAGCGGATCCGTCGCGTTTGTTTTTTGAATCCACTTTGAAGATGACAGTATAAAGCCATTAGAGCCCGCCTCGTTTTTAATGTTACTGAATTCGGTAACATTAAAGTTTGGATTATGCACCTGTTCCCATGCTCCCATAAACTGAATGGTATATTTGGTAGACAACCAATGCGCAATCACAATCCCCGTCGCTTCCGGGTCTTTAAATTTAGCCATATCCGTCAATGAAATATACTCTCCTTGGGCATCAGAGATAACGGCTATTTGCAGTCCTTGCGTGTTTATTTTTTTTCATAATCAAATATTCTTGTTTACTATCAATTTTATAAAAACTTCCATTCTGTGGACTCGTCTCCCCATCATACACAAACCTTTCGGCGCGAACAACTTGCTGATATTTATAGTATATTTGACAATAATAACAGTAAGAGTATTCTTCAAATAGAACTGTTTAAACTAAAAATGTTAACCCAAAGGAGGGTGTCATGACCACGCAAATAACACAGGCTCCGACCTTGGCAGGAGAGGAAACCGTAACTGACTTTCTGGTATCTTTGAAGAAAGATATTGATATCATGGAGTTTATTGGCGGATTACTCACAAATAAAAAAACAAAAATCGAATGGGAAAGCGCACTTAAAAGTGTTCCCTGGGAAAATCTCAACCGGGCGGCTCTTCGCAGTATCGCACTTGATGTGTACAAGCATCCCTGCGGATATTTGGTTTTGCGCAAGCTCCTTCACTTGAATATCCTTCATTTTGAAGACTTTATAAAGATGTCTCTGGATTGGGAAAATCATGATTTTTTCCTGACCCAAGACATGATGTTCAAATGCCAAGAAGTTGGAAGATATTGCAACGACTCGCGGCTTGGCAGAGAAATTTCCGCACGGATCGCTAACAGCGGGTACCCAAGCTGGCACGCCATGCGAGATTCCTTCAATTAATAGAGAAGAGAGCGCCCTGTCGTGCAACATTGTTGCCCGACAGGGTTTTTCGTAATAAGGGCTTGTAAATAAAGTATCCAGTTCGCTTCCATACTTCCGCAATCTTTTATTTTTTTGTTTGAGAAAATTTCTCACCATATCTCGATATGCCTCAAAATTTTCTCAACCAAAAAAATAAAATCTCACAGAACTCTGAAACCGAACTGGATACTTTATTTACAAGCCCTAATATCTTTCATGAGAAGTCAATAATACACGGCTAAGCTTAATTCATTATGATAGCACATACATCCATTTCCGTGAGCGATTACGAAAAATCGAAAGAGTTTTACTCAAAAATTCTTAAACCTTTGGGCTATGTCAAAAATATGGAGTTCGGCGAATCCGCAGGGTTCAATGACGGAAAAAATACGGATTTTTGGATCGGAACAAGTAAAGATGGAGTAATAAAAAGCCACATCGCCTTTGGGGCCAAAAACAAACAAGAGGTGGACGATTTTTATAAAACCGCGCTCGCCTCCGGAGGAAAAGATAACGGGGCGCCGGGGTACCGCAAAGAATACTTGCCCGGCTACTATGCGGCATTTATCTTTGACCCCGACGGACACAACGTGGAAGCGGTGTTCTACGATTACAAAGAAAAAGGAGATAATATCGGGTAAAGATATTATTAAAACTAACCATTAATTAAAATTACCATTATGAACCGAGTCATACATTTTGAGATACAAGCGGACGATGTCGCGCGAGCGCAAAAATTTTACGAGAGCACTTTCGGATGGAAGATTGAAGAAATTATGAAAAAAGAAGACGGAGGAATGATGGACTATTGGAGCATCACCACGGGCGACTCCGTTCCCGGAATCAACGGCGGACTCTACGCGCGCCCGAAAGACCCGAAAGACGGCGAGAAATTCTATCTCTACGACTGCACTATTGATGTTCCCCATCTCGACAAAGCGGTCGAGGCGGTAAAAATGAACGGCGGAAAAATTACAAAGGAAAAGATGGATATTCCGGAAGTGGGTTTCTTCGCGAGAGCGGAAGACACCGAAGGAAACCGATTCGGCATTATGCAGGCGATTGGACAGAACCCAATATAGACAAAAAAATCGGCACACCAAAAACATAAGAGATTGAATAAAAAAACAAACCCCGCGTATAGAGCGGGGTTGTTTTATGTTCTACGTTCCATTCCTACGCACGCGCGCCTCTTCTTTTCACCCTAACATTCCAGCCTTCAACCGGATTATCAATTTTGTATTCAGGATGCGCTTTCTGCCACTTTGATATATCAGTCCACTTAAGCCCGTGAAAGCCAAATTGGTCTGACCACAGTGCTCCATCCACCTCATTGCTCTCAAAACTGAATTTCTTGGCGATATCAACAGGCGCAAAACGAATTCCTTTGCTTTCTAGATATTTGCGTTTGATTACGGAAATAATCCAATCTTCGTTGAGGGCATATTTCTCTCCTTCTATTTCTTTCACTAAAATATCGTTATCGTTCTGAAGAAATTCGAGCAACTTCTTGCTTCTCAGACTAAACCCGCCATTCCCAACAACATATTTTCCGTCTTTCCAAAGCGGTGCACCGATGTAGTCATATCCCAAAAACTTATCGTCCCAAGCATCAGGGTTAAGAATGAAACCGTCATGCTGGATAATAAGTACAAACTCCGTATCAATATAATCGTTCATCTTTTTAAGGATGAACTCGGAATATTCTCGGATAGAACGTACGGGGTCAATTTTTACAATATGAGAGTTCGAACTTTCCAGAGAAGTAAGAAGTTTGATATCAGCAAACGTAAAGTCTTTCGTGCAGATCTCTGCCGCTTGAATAAGACGGTCGATGTTCACGTCATCCAGCCCAAAAAGTGTTGCTTGAGAAAGTTTTTTGATCATTTTTTAAAAATGGTATAAAAAACGGAGCTTCTCGCGCTAGTACGGAAGTGCCGCAGGGCACTTCCTTCCCGCAGTTTTTCGCTTCTCTCAAAACTGCGGGACTAGGGACTCTTCCCATGAGGGACGGGGATTTTTTGTTTTGCTCCACAAAACATAAAAAATCCCTTCGAGCCCTAGACGGAAGTGAAGCAGTTCACTTCCTTCCCGCAGTTTTTCGCTTCTCTCAAAACTGCGGGACTAGGGCTCGAACCTAGATTAATGGAGCCAGAATCCATCGTCCTACCATTAGACGATCCCGCAATACCTATATCCAAGACAATATGCGCATAGTACCAGATTTTCCTATCAAAATAAAGGGGGGGAGGCTTTTTACCGGCATGCTTGTTAAAAGAAATACTCCATGCGACAATTCAAAGAGAAGTGACAAAATAAAAGGAGGTGCAATAGTGACACATCCCACCAAAACCCGGGCGGTACGGACAAAAATGGAGCCGCGCAAAAAGACGAACCGCCATAAACGTATCTGTCTTCCCGAAAAGGTTCTTTTCCAATGGAATCTTATTGCGCTTGTGCGAGAGCAAGAACTTCGGCAAGCACTTGAACAAGCGGTAAGAGACATGGAGCTCCTCTATGCAAACATCGCGGACGGCGAAGTAACGACTCTGATCCACAAAGACGGTATCATTACTCCGCTCACCCCCGTCTTTCTCTTGTGGCGTACTCTTTCCCCCACAATTAGTAACGCGCGAACAAAAAACATTCGGATACAAATATCCCCAGACACATATTTCCGCGCGCAAAATGTGGCACAGTATCTAGGACTGCCGATGAACATGGTGTTCTCTCTTGCGGTAAATATCGACATCATTTTATCCGACACTTCCGTTCGGGAAATAAAAATATCGCGGCACCCATCGTTCTTTCCTCCCGATCTCTTGTGAACACTCGCCGGCGCGCCACAACGCGCCGGATTTTTGCACCCCAGAACTGAAGTGCCTACACTTTTCCCCAAGGACTCTTGACAAGCTGTTGTTTTTTGCTATATTTTAAAAGTCTTCGTTCATTCAATATTCATCTGGGGGTGTAAAAAGTGAGATTTAAAATTTTTGTGCTTTTCTGTTTAGTCGCTTTATCGTTACCGGTGACGCCGTCTCACGCAAAGGCTGAGAAAAAGTCCGGGGTAACGGACCAAACAGAAGAGAAGCAAAAGGGCTCTCCGAAGGTAGTTCTTGTTGAAGAAATTATCAGCGACCACAAAGACGCGATCAAAAAAGAAAGCGTCAAAACGGGCGTCCCGCCCGCAGTGCTCGTTGCAATAATAGCGGCGGAAAGTGCAAATAATCCAAAAGCGGTGTCTGCCAAAGATGCCCGAGGGCTTATGCAAACGCGTTCCATTGCAGACAAAACTACCAAAGTACAATGTGAAGCGACAAACAACGAATGTCAGATCAGAAAGGGTGCCCGATATATTCAACATCTTGTTGAAAAAGAAGGTATTCCAAAGTGGTCGCGTGTGTTTCTTGCCTACAACGAGGGTCCCACCGGATCAAAGAGATTCAGAACGCCGAAATCGGTGTTGGCGCACAATTATGTAAAAAAGTGCAATGATTATCTCCAGATCGCCCACAATATTTTAAATGATTAGAGGATCACAAAGAAGTACAAGCTCGCTCCGATAACGTGGCGGGCTTTTTTATTTGACCAATAGACAAATGCCGCGCTAAGATTTTTTGTTTTTCGGCTTCGGCAAAAAATTCTCCCCGGTAATCACGCTTTTGCCGATTTTTTCTTCCAAAGCGGTGCGTGCATCTTTCGCTATTTTTCCGCCCTTTCTTGCCGGAATTTTGTTTTCTTCCAAACCTTCCGTTTTGCCCGTTTCCGCAATTCTTCTGGTGGAAAGTTCGGCGAGCGCCGTGAAAATCAATTCCTCTTCGCTCATGTGGTCTCGCAAATTTTGCGTCTTCAAACCTTTCAGATTTTTGTGATTTTTCACCGACAAATCCGTCCCGTCATTCGCTGCTGTATCCACTTCTCGCTTCGTCCTTGCTTTTGCCAGTATTCACGGCTGCGGTTGAGGGCGATTTCGGGGTCGGTCATTTCTTGCATTCTCTCATACCCGACTTTCGCAAGCCACAGCTTAATCGGCTCGGCTTTTTT
>CAYRXD010000038.1:0-13033 GCA_964428135.1 uncultured Candidatus Saccharibacteria bacterium
TGAGCGAATTGATACGGAAGATTTTTCTTCGGTAAAAAAGAAAGTCGCGCTGGATTTAGCAAAAATCGGCATTGTTGCAGACGATGAGTACTTGGACGCGGGCATTGTTGCACTCAAGCAATATTATGCCATAGCATTGCTTGACCCGAACAACTCGCATGCGATTTCTGATACGCTTGATCCATTTTGGCACGCGCATATTCTGTTTTCACAGCGTTACGCTGATTTTTGCCAGGACGTAGCCGGGGCATACATGCACCACTTTCCGCTCGAACATGACGACGATGCGCAAGTTGAAAATATGGATGCCTTGTACCGCTACACCGTCGATACTTTGCCTAAACTTTTTTCATTTATTGATAATCGTTTTTGGCCGCAGAAACTTTCCCGCAAACGTCTTATTTGCATGCACAAAGGAAATCAAGAAGTTTATGGTGATGATGTGTATCATCACGCCTTGCTTCCTGCGCACCCGATGGGCATGAATCACGTTTTTTGTTAAGTTTTTTAACGAGTGGGTATTATTTTGATACCTGCTCTTTTTTTATGATCATTTCCATTTCGGGAATCAATATTTTCGAAAGCGGCATCCTATGTCTTTCTTCTTCAAATCTTTTACCGGTATCGATAAACCCTAAGTGCTCATAGAATTTTATAGCTTCGGTATTATACGTCGCAAGGTGGACAATAGTATCTTTATTGGTATCAAAAAATTTCGACGCTTCATCCCAAAGTATCTTCCCAACCCCTTGTTTTTGAAATTCAGGAAGGATGTAGATTGCCTGTAATTGGTTATAATTTTCGCGTACGTATACCCGGCATAATCCTATTGCCGTATTCCTTTGGTCGTCCACCGCAACAATAAATTTGCCATTACTTGAAATATTTTTTATGTCTTCTTTTCGGGCGTTTATTTTTTCGTCTGTAAAACCATCTCTAAACATTTCTTCCACATCTTCTGTGGTTATACCCGTTTCTTTATTTGGGTATGTTTTCAAAAACGTTTTATAAAAAATATTTTGTATATCGTACGCATCATCCGGCACCGCATTTCGTAGTGTAATCATGTTTTGAATGTATCATAATTTTGCAAAAAACAAAATCCCGTACGGTTCACTGTGGAGATAATGTGGTCGATAATGATAATGGGGTCTGGTAATGGGGTCAGACGGTAATGGTAATGGTGCCTTGCACCATTGTTCAGCAAAATGTGTGGTGTAATGAGCTAAATAAGTATTTAAATTATGTTTGTAAAAAAACTATCATTTATACCCCGCCGAGACCAAAAGAAATTTCAAAAAGCAAAAGTTTGACTAGCGGTATTATTGCGATAATGCCATAAATTACCATCACTACCATTGGTTGGTATACTTTTTTTGTACCGCATAAAATGGCGAGGGAGATTACGCCAAACATATATAAAAAATGATACCAGAGATTTTCGTAGTAATATAATGAGAAACTACCCCAAGCGTAAGCCCCAAGCAAAGCAAGGACTCCACACCAACCAAGTATTTCAATAGAATTTTTTTTGTTCATGCAATTTATGGCTTTATTCGCGAAGCCACTGCTGGTATTCTACCACACCCCATAAGTAATGGGAGTAATGGGGGTAATGGGGGTAATGGGGTCAGGCACCATTATTTAGTAAAAGAGGAAACGGGCTGACCCCAATTTCACCTTTATTAAGGATGATATAACCATTTATACAAGGAAATTAAGTTTTTAATTTTTTCGTCCAGCGAATCGCTCATTTGCAGCTGTCTTGGGAGAATAGCATCGTTTTCAATATCATTGCTTTGTGCCGGTAAAATAAAAACATTACCGCTTTCCGGATGTGCTCCTAAAACCACTTTCATTCCTTCGTTTTTAAACCTTTCCAGCAATTCGTCTATGGGCGTACCATAACCCGGGTATTTCTCTTCAGTAACTTTTATTTTTGAATATGCCTCCGAATCAATACCGGGAAAAGAGAAAATCTCATTATTTTCAACAAGCTCGCGAGCCAGATCAATAGCCTCTCTTTTTCTCTGCTCTTTGTTGCTTTCGGGTTGGTTTGGAAAATTTCCCATCATAAAGTTTTTAATTAAAAATCGGCATGTACAAAAGTATCATGCTGACGATGATAAAGAGGCTGAGTATGCCCCAGATGAATTCGATTTTTCGTTTATTTTTTTTGCCGAAGAATAACATGTGAGGTATTATATCATTACCGATGCATGAATTCAAGGAAAAAAAGCGGGTGCGAAAACTGATCTACTCAAAGCCGGTGCTTTTTGCGCTCGCGGTTATTTTATTGGTGTCTCTTGAGGAGTTGTGGAGTATTTACGGGAAATACTCCGAGGCGTATGAGAAGGCGCAAGACGCGAAAGCTGATCTTGAACGCCTTCAAGAAAAGGAGGCGGAGCTTGAAAAAAAAGTGGCGTTCCTAAAGACTGACCGGGGGAAAGAAGAGGAGATCCGCAAAAAGTTTATGGTGGGAAAAGAAGGGGAGGGGGTTATTCTCGTAGTGGACCAGGCGGCGTCAACCACACCGCCGCCGGTATCCAAACCTTCGACATGGACTAGATTTTTAGATTTTTTTCGGTAAGATAAAGGAAAGAAAACCGCGACGACGAAAAATAGACCTGTTCCCAAATAAGATTCCGAGCAAAATTTTTGTATTTCGATTGAGACGAAGTTAAAAATTTTGAATAATACCGGGGTATTTTGATAAATTTTTAACAAGTTCTCTGTCGAAATACGGAAATTTTGACGGAAAAATTATTTGGGAACAGGTCTAATAGCGCGAGTATAGTTTAGTGGTAGAACTGCTGCTTCCCAAGCAGCAGGCGGGAGTTCGATTCTCCCTACTCGCACCGAGCGAAGCGAAGGAAGAGGAGGTGGAAATGTTTGAGTTTTTGTGATAGTTTAAAAACAAGGGGCGGTTAGCTCAGCTGGTTAGAGCGTTCGCTTGACGTGCGAAAGGTCACAGATTCGACTTCTGTACCGCCCACCAACAAAAAACAAGAAATCGCGGAAACTTTCCGCAAAAATTTGTGGATCGGCATCGGGTAAAAAACCGCCCGCTGCTTAATGCAGGGGCGGTAGTTTTTACGCTCGATTTTTTCAATACGACGGGCGAATAAAAACAACACGGCTTTCATCCATCGCAAGGTAGCAATCATTGCCATCAAACGGAAAAGTAAAGATTACAACATCACTCAATTCATGAACAGTACAGGGCTGGCACGAATCTATTTGTACGCCGGATAAATGAGCGACAATTTTTTTAAACCTTACAACTTCACTTATTCCGGAAGTCGACATATTCTCGTTGATATAGAGTATTCCGCCGGCGTAGATGATACCTCTTCTTTGCTGTTCTTTTTCCGTACCCCAGAGTAATAATGTGAGTTTGCTTATTCCGGAACTTTTCGTAGTCATAATTTATGCCTGCTGTAGTTTGTGGTTGTTTAGGCGAACTTTCAAACTAAAGTTTGTCATGTTGTTAATAAATTGTCAAGTACCTTTCTTCTTCTTTTTCCTGTATAATAAAAGCACCCTTCAATAGGGAATTTTTATGGCAAAAAAAGACGAAAACATCACTGAAAAAAACAAAGCGGCATCGAGTTACAGCGCCAAAGACATCTCTGTTTTAGAGGGACTTGAGCCTGTGCGCAAGCGTCCCGGAATGTACATCGGTTCGACGGGTGTCGAGGGCTTGCACCACCTCATCTGGGAAATTTTCGACAACTCGCGCGACGAGGCGATGAATGATTTTGCGAATGATATTGAAGTCGTGCTTTTGCCGAATAACCGAATCCGAGTCACAGACAACGGCCGCGGCATCCCCGTGGACATTCATCCGCATACGAAAGTTTCCGCACTCGAAACGATCATGACCACGCTCCACGCCGGAGGAAAATTCGGGCAGGGCGGGTATAAAGCGTCCGGCGGTTTGCACGGTGTCGGCGCGTCCGTAGTAAACGCACTCTCCGAATACATGTATGTCATGGTGCATAAAGACGGAGGCATTTATTTTCAGGAATACGAGCGCGGGCACAAAAAAGCCGCGGTCAAAAAGATAGGGAAGACGGAATACACCGGAACGGTCGTGGCGTTTGAAGCTGATCCGCAGATATTTGCAGAAATAAAATTCAACTGGAAAGAGATTGTCAGCCACTTGCGCCAGCAAGCGTATCTCGTCCGCGGGCTTCGGGTGAGTATCATCGACGGCCGCGAACTTACCGGCAAGATCGACGATAAAGACGCTTACTATTTCCGCGAACTCGGACTTGATCTGCCTTCTACGAGCTTCTATTTTGAGGGCGGACTTATGTCGCTCGTTCGTTTCTATAACGAATACCAAAAACCGGTTCACAAGAACATTTTTTATGTGAAAAAAGACCACGAGAACGTGTCTGTGGAGCTTGCATTGCAGTATGTGGATGACATCTCCTCGCGCGAACTCGCATTTGCCAACAATACTCACACGCCGGAAGGCGGAATGCACGTGACCGGCTTCCGCACTGCACTTACCCGCGCACTGAACGATTACGCCAAGAAGAACAACCTCGCGAAAGACGGCGACGATGCTTTCACAGGAGACGACGTGCGCGAAGGACTCACGGTTGCCATTTCGATCACCATGCCGGAGATTCAGTTTGAGGGGCAGACCAAATCAAAACTCGGCTCGGTGGAGGCTCGCGGGGCCGTGGATAAAGTTTTCTCCGAATCTTTCGGTATGTTCCTTGAGGAGCATCCTGATGATGCGCGTGCGATGGTGAATAAAGTCGTTCTCGCTCTTCGTGCTCGCAAAGCCGCAAAAGCAGCGAAAGACTCCGTGCTTCGGAAAGGGGCGCTTGAAGGATTAACGCTGCCTGGAAAACTCGCGGATTGCCAATCAAAGAGTGCCGAGGAATCCGAACTTTTCATCGTTGAGGGAGATTCCGCAGGCGGTTCAAGCAAGCAGGGGCGCGACCGCAGAACGCAGGCTATCTTGCCGCTCAAAGGAAAGATTCTAAATGTGGAACGCGCCCGGCTTGATAAAATGCTTGCTTCCAAAGAAGTGAAGTCGCTCGTCATCGCGCTCGGTACCGCCATCGGCGACACCTTCGACCTCGCCAAGCTCCGCTATCACAAGATCATTATCGCGACTGATGCCGATGTGGACGGCTCGCATATCACTACGCTTCTCCTGACGCTCTTCTACCGTTATTTCAAGCCGCTCATTGAAGGAGGTTACATTTACATCGCCCAGCCGCCGCTGTATAAAATCAAAAAAGGGAAGGAGCTTATTTATGCGTACAGTGACGAAGAGAAGATAAAGTTTCTCGGCGTTGACGCTGATGTCCCGGAAGTTGAAGAAATCACAGAAGGAGAGGAGACAGTTCCAGAAGAGGAAGAAGAGATGGAAACAACAAAAAAAGGCAAAGCGAAAATTTCCATCCAGCGCTACAAAGGTCTCGGAGAAATGAACCCGGAGGAGTTGTGGGAGACCACCATGGATCCGAGTGCTCGCGTACTCAAACAAGTGCACATCGAAGATGTTCATGACGCCGATCGCGTGTTTGATATTCTTATGGGGACTGACGTACCATCCCGAAAATCTTTCATTCAGTCCAATGCGCGCCTGGCGAATTTAGACGTGTAAGAACTCAATATCGATCTTTTACGAAAGATAGTTTGACAACATTATATATATTGTGTTAAAATTTACATCAACCAATTTGGTATACAGTACGAAATAGAGGAGGGGAAATGTATAAGCGGCGCAGGCGACAGCCCAGTGGTTTTGTGAATATTGTTGCTCTTCAAAAAGCCGGACAGGATGCCGAAATGTTCAGAGCGAACGCAGACCCTGACATTGCTCATATCGGCAAGACTCTTGGAAGGGTGCTTGCATCACTGATGCAAAAGCGCGATGCTCGCACTGAACAAAACACCAAAAAAGTATTTTATACTTTTGCGGATGCGACTGCTCCAAAAGACGAGTAGCGCGTATGCGTATGGTAAAAACGACGGGAGGGAATTGTCACCCTCTCGTATTTTTTTTGTCATGCATTTTGTGTGGTCAGCTGCCCACATATATTGCATGAGTTATTCTATGTAAAAGCCGCCATCGTTCCTGATGGCGGCTTGGTTGCAAATCAACTAAGTTTATTAGGAGTCCTTTGCCTCATGGCCGACGACCGCTTGGAACTCCCCGGTTGTCAGTTGCTGGAGAGAATCAGTCATCCAATCCCCCTCATCTCCTGATATCAAGAGGAAGTATTTCTCACGGAAGAAAAATACTTTTCTCTCCCCATCATAATAAGAATGAAAGTGAAGCAGTTTCCCTTCTTGTCTCACCTTGGTTCTTTCTTCGGCTCGCGCTTCCTCTATGGCAAGTCTGTACTCTATGCCCTGCCTCTCAAACAACCGCGCCTCCTCATTCATTTTGCTGAGTTGGCGCAACGCTTCGGACTTCTCTCTCAAGAGTTTTCCGACGAGTGCTCCAAGGCGTTGTATTTCTCGACGTTTGATTTCTTCTCTGACCTCTCCCGCTTTGGGTTCCTCACGTAGCGAGACTGCGCGTTGCTTGAGTTCCGCAATCTTGTTATCAATTGCCAAACGAGATTCGGCAACCCGATGGAGGTATGTTTCATCACCCACCCGCTGCTTTTCGCGTCTCTCCATCTTTATCGCTTCATACCTTTCCGCCGTTTCCGGCAGTAAAAACTTCGGCGCTTTCGTGGTTTTCTCAAAGAAAGCCTTGATTTTGCTTATAATACTCACTATCATCTCCTAGTACCCCACCTGCTAGATGGGAGTAAACGAAAGGTATCCTATTTTTCGTCCATTGGGCGAAGGTAGGACACCACGATTCAAGCCTCGAAAGCGTACGACACTGTCGTACCCTTCGGTGCTTGGGAGTGGAACCGACCAATCACCTGAACAACTAGATGGCAAACTAACACCTAAATATAGTATACATAAGTATACCAATTTGTCAAATGAAACGGGAACCAGGGCTGTTCAACACTACCTTTTTGTCGCCCGACGGGAGTTGTACTCCCGTCGGTGTTTGCTAACTAACTAAAAGATCAGCCCCATATAAATCAAAAATGTGTGGCGTAATAATTACGCCTATGCAAAACTGAACAAAATTGGCTTTCTCACACCGCTTCGGGTATAGTGGGGGTTATGGAAAAAGATTTTGACGGATGGAATAAAAAGAAACAGTCTTTGGACGAGAAAGCGCCTCGTTATGATTTTTACTACGACGAACGCGAGGTATGGTGGTGTTCTGTCGGGGTAAATGTCGGGGTGGAAGCGGATGGTAAAAATGAACATTTTGAGCGTCCCGCGCTGGTTGTGAAAAAATTTAACGGGCTCATGTTTTTAGGTGTTCCGTTGACGGCGAAAGAAAAAACGGGAGAGCATTATTTGAAGGTATTTCATGATGCCGGTGTTTCCTTTGCCGCGCTTTCCCAGATTAGGATATTCAGTACGAACAGAATGCTTCGGAAGCTCGGCGTTATTACCGAAGAAAGTTTTCGAGAAACACTTTCTAGAATTTCAGGATATTTCACCCCGCACTGAAAATCGGAAACCCCGCATTTCTGTGGGGTTTCCTCGGAGGCCGAAGCCACTAATACTTCTATTGTAAGCAAACACATAAAAAAGTCAATATGAAATACACATTCAACAACACACAGCCGAAAGATGCCGTAAAAATAGGGTTTATTGCGGGCGATGAGAAAATCGCGGGAGATTATTTGGCGCTTGATGAAGGAAAGCAAATTTTGCGTATCGCTTTGCCGAAGGGTGATATGACACGTCGGAAATTCATTCTGCTTGGGAGGAAGGTTGTCGCGCTTGCTCGCAAATACAAAGTGCGGAAGATTTTCATTGATTTTCAGAACTTATTTTTCCGAAATTTTCCCTCCCCGAAGCCGAGTTTGCGGAAATTCTCGCAACAAATTTTGAAATGGCGAATTTTGAGTTTGTGAAATACAAAACGGGACCCGTGCCGATTTTTGTGGAGGAAATTGTTGTCGCAAATGGTGGTGAAAAACCTGCTTTCGACAAAGGGCGGAAGATTGCCGAAGAAGTGAACGAGTGCCGAATACTCGCGAATACGCCGGGCGGAGAGATGACGCCGAAGCTCCTTGCGCAAGCCGCGAAAAATGCGGCGAAAGGCACGAACGTATCCGTGAAAATTCTTGGCAAAAAAGAAATGGAAGCGCTTAAGATGGGCGGAGTACTCGGCGTGGCGCAGGGCTCGGAACACGAACCGCAGTTTATTGTCATGGAATACAAAGGCGGCGTGAAAGAGGCGCCTATAGTACTCGTCGGAAAAGGCGTGACGTTCGATACGGGCGGGCTCAATTTGAAATCAAGCGACCACATTTACGAAATGCACATGGACATGTCGGGCGGCGCGGCGGTCATTCATACTATCATTCTTGCCGCGAAACTTGGGTTAAAACGAAACATTGTCGCGCTTGTGCCGACGGTGGAAAATATGCCCTCCGGTTCAAGCTACCGCCCGGGGGATATTTTGAAAAGCATGTCGGGGAAAACGATTGAGGTTTTGGATACGGACGCGGAAGGACGGATTATTCTTGCGGATGCGCTCACCTATGCGGAAAAATACAATCCAAAGCTCGTGGTGGATGTGGCGACGCTCACCGGTGCCGCGATGGTCGCGCTCGGCGAACGTGCCTCCGCGCTTTTCACCAAAGACGAAAAACTCGAAAAATTGTTCCGCGAGCTCGGCGAAGAAAGCGGCGAATACGTCTGGGCGATGCCGCTCTGGGAAGAATATGAAGACGACATCCGCGGAACCTTCGGAGACTGGGCGAATCTCGGGAAGACGAAATATGGCGGGAGTATTACCGCCGCGACCTTCCTCGCACAGTTCGCGCAGAAATATCCGTGGGTGCATTTGGATATTGCGCCGCGCATGACGTCCATTGAAGGGGAGTACTTGGCGAAAGGAGCCGCCGGCTCGCCGATACGGTTGCTTATCAAGTTGTTGGAGCGGTATTCTCTGTAAATAGAGGACTTGCGGCGTGTTACAATGAGGGTTATGATAAAGACACGAGTAAGCTTTATTCGATAATTTTTTACATCTTTATGGAAGGTAAAACGGAAATACCAAAACAGGAAATAGCTTTTGCGAAAAATTCGCCTCGAGTGTGGGAGGATATTCGGAAGAGCGTCATTACGGAGGTCGCCGATGAGATATTGGATACGATGGATGACTTAAACGTTGATGAAGCTAAAAGAAAAGTCGTCATTTCAGCCGTCGAGACGGAAGTAAATTCGCTTCTTGAGGCGAATATGGAATTTATGAATGAAAGAACGCAATCATGGTCGGAGGATATTGGACACGACCCTTCCGACCCGGAGACTGCTGAAGACAGGAAAGTAAGCCGGCTTCGCGCGCTTTTGGACGACAGAGCGCATGGCAGTCTCGCCGCCAGTATCGCAGAAAAAATCTCATAATACCAAATCAGGTAAAAAAAATCCGCGCATGCCGCGGATTTTTTTTATCTCTCTCTTTTGATGTTACAAATCAGTATACGGTATTGCATTACTTCCTTCAGGCTGAAACATTTGTCTCTCGCTTTTCGCCAATTCCCAAACTTCGGAAAATGTTTGAGACGTGACATTGCCGATATTTGTTTCGAGAAGCGCGGAACTTATGCTGTTCATGGAATTTGCGTCGCGGGCGGTGATTATGACTTCGTAACTCACGTCATAGCCGTAAAGCGTCGCTTTTGACCAATCCACCGAAGTGTCGCAATCGGCTCCTACCATCTGAATGCAAAGTTTAGCATCGGGATGGTTATACATTGGAATTGAAGTGATTCTCATTCGGATATACTCATCCGTAACGCCGAACTTCCGAACTGCGGCAAGGGCGGAGTTTATTTTTTCTTGGACTTTGTTTTGCGCGTCTGCAATGTTTGCCGCACTTTCAGCTCCATAAAAACTGACGATTCCTATACCTTGCCCCGCCGCACCGAGCATTTTTTTCACGTCTTCAAATGTTTGCACCTCGTATATGGGCATACCCCCCCTGTTCGTATTATCGAAAATGACGGTTTCGGTTTCCACGGGCGGGAGGGTGGAGGGTTTTTCGCCCGCGTCATTCGTATTGTTTACCGCCGCTTTTTTTACAACATCAGTGTTTGTCGCGAGCAAAAGAATCGTTACTCCCGCTCCGACCACTGCCCCTAAAAGAAAAATACCGCTAAAAATGAGACAAAGTTTTTTTGTGTTCATAATTGTTACGCATGTTATGAATAAGATTAATAATACGGTTTACTCTTTTTACCAACTTCCGCCGCCTCCGCCCCCGAATCCCCCGCCGGAAAAGCCGCCCCCGCCGGAACCGCTTGAACGTGGCGCGCTTGCCAATGCCGATGAGAGAGATTTTGAAAAATCGCCCATGTTCTCAGCAAAAACGCTTGCGTTGAAAGCATTCGTCCCGTGATACCAGACAGGAGCCGGAGGGTTCACCCCCATATCTTTCATGGCATCTGCGAGCTTTTGCGTGACACCGAAGACGATGGCGTAAGGCAGTATTTCCATGAACGTATTTTCTTTTTCAAAGAATTGTTGGCGGTATTTTTCCGTCTGCGAGAGAAACAGTTTGTATCCTTTCGTCTTGAGATGAACATCGCGTCCAAGCGCGCTTTTTTGCGACATGGCTTTGATGGCGAGAATGATACACAAGATTTCGCAGAGGATAAGCGCCGCGCCTATGCCAAAAAATACACCCTTGAAAAGCGGACCGAAAAATAAGAAAATAACGCCAAAGACGAGAATAACGGCTCCTATTCCGCCATATTTCAAGCGTACCTTGCTCGGGTTGCCGGAAAAAAGCTTTTTTCGCGTTACTTCTTCATAGAGCGCTTCTTTGATCTCCGCGAGGTCTTTATAAAAAGAATTTTTCAGTTCGGAGGTCTGTACGGTTTTTTGCGTCGGATCGTTCGCTTGGGGATCTTCTCCTTTTAAAATATGGAAAAATTCCGAAAGCGTCGCCGAGCCGCGGTCTTTGAAAAGAGCGTCGAGAAGTTTCTTTTCATAAGCAAGCAACGAGGAGTCATCGGCGTTCGTTTTCAGGAGTTTGTAATCTACAGAACCCAAGAACCAGCGTTTAGGCACTTCTTCGATCGTGAGAAATCCGCGCACCGCGAGGTCAACGATTGTTGCGGTGATGTCGAGCGTATCCGCAGTCTCATCGACGATCACGCCGAGCTCGCCCGGACGGAGACCTAAAGGTGATTCATATTCGGCGATTATGGTTTCTTTTTTGAAAAGAGGCACTGTTTTTCCGGAAGCTCCGAGGTCTCGCCCCTTTTTCCACCAGAGACGCACCAGAAGAAAGACGCCGATGGCAAATGTTGCCAAAAAGGAAAGAATAATCATGAGAGGAGAAACGTGTTGAGTTTCGGCAGGCAAGTCTTCCGCGAGCGGCGGCAATATCGGCACCAATCCTTTTGCGAATCCGACGGCGATGGTCATTTCTTCTCCGTTTTGCAGCGAACGGGGCGTTTTAAAAGAGAGTATGCTTTCGGAGGTTTTTTCACCGCCGCAGCTTTCCGTGCTGCCTTGAGGACCAAAATAGCAGCTCCACTGCACGATACCGTCTTTTGGCAGGGCGAATGTCGCTTCCGCGTGTTCGATTGGTACCGACCAGCCGCCACCTGTGACATTCCAGTACAATTCATCGTATCCTTCAAATTCCCGCAACACTCCGCGCAGGGTATAGTCGATGACATAGGCTTGTGCGCCGGTGACGAGCGTATTTGCGTCGCCGATCTTTAAGCGGAGATTCCCGTTCGTGTTTGACGATTCATACGGCAGAGATTTTGCGCCATCCGTGACGGAATTCACTTTTGCTTCGATGGCAATGCCTTTCCCGTCTGATGTGCGGTACCCGATGGGAATATCGCGAAAGATGCCGTGCCGTTCAAGCGCGCCGAAATCAACATGAATGATTTCACGCACACGCACGTATCCGTCGCTTTGTATGCCGATAATGCTTGAAAAGTTGGTAATTTTCCAGCCCGTATCTGCCAGGGCGGTTGGCGCAAAAAAAAGAAAGAAGGCACATACGAAAGTAAAATATGTTTTCATGTATACTACAGTATAGAACAAAGACGGTCTCTTGAAAAATATTTTTAACCGGAGCATCATAAAAGGAATGGAAAATATGAAACCACACGAAGAAATAGGACCGCCGAATTTTTTGCAAGATTTTTTGAACAAGACGCAAGAGAAGGTGGCTGATTTTCTTACTGATCACCAAAAAAGGGCACGTTTTGAGGCGCACGGTAATAAAAACACACGCGTCAGAGAAGGGCATCCCGCCGACTTTCTTCGAAGAGATCTCCAGCTCAAAGCAAGCGCGTCGCGACACATCCTTGATGAATGGCGACAGCATAATCTTCGCGGAGAGACTGAGAACTTTCACCGTGAACAGATACTGGCGAAGATACCAGAATTTTATGAAGCACAAGTTGCACTTTTTTCGCGGTATGCTGAAGTGGCAGACGATCCGAAGCTGGCAGAGCTTGCGGCGATATACGAAGCGGAGATGCCGATACTAAAAGTCATGTATGATAAATATAAGGAAAATATCGTCGCGAACACTCAATAAAGTTAAGGGGTAATTATGGTATGACCACACAAGAAAAAGTACAGGAACACCTGAATATCATCCGTGCGCTCAAGGCTCCCACCGGGCTTTTTTTGGCGGGGCCGCAAGGTGTTTCCACCGGCTACGACAAAGCGTGGCTTCGCGACAATTTCTACACATCGCTCGGGTTTGAGGCTGCTGGCGACAAGGAAACGGTAAAAAAAGTCTGGCGCGCCATTCTCGATCTCTTTCTGAAACACGAAGAGAAAATCAGCTGGGCGGCAAATTACAAGCCCCATGCGACCTGGCAATATATTCACGCGCGATACAATCCCGAAACCTTTGAAGAATACTGGGAAGAATGGGGGAACAAACAAAACGATGCCGTCGGGGCGATACTCTGGAAACTCG
>CAYRXD010000039.1:0-12226 GCA_964428135.1 uncultured Candidatus Saccharibacteria bacterium
TTTAGAAATTTTCCAAGGTCAAAATTAAGTTAACGAGGTACTGGAGCTGTTTGTATGTTCATAATTACGAATGTGTATGATAAATCCTAAAACCTGTCGATTTATAGAGAAGACATTTCTTTTCCTCTTCACATTTTTGGTAATAGAGATGTGGGTGTTTTTGAGTATCTTTGCTCTTCGATCGCTTGCTTCTCTTTCGTATAAAGTAATTGCTTCATTCTTACTCCTTATTCTGCTTTCCAATATGCTTGCAAAAGTTGCACAGATGCACATATCGGCTATTCATCGCGTATGGAAATGAAGCGCTACAACATAACAAAAGTCTGCATATACGGCGCGCTCTACGCCTTCACGCTTGGGATCATTGCTTCAGTATTTTACTTGGCGCCGAACGAGAGAAATGATTTTCCGATATTTCGGTCTTTCATTATCGTTTTTGCGACCATACTTTTGGTAAAATATTTCATCTATATGTTTCTCAGTCCGTGGCACGACGTCGCTGTTTTGTGGCGCGAGAAGAAAAAAGAGAGAAGAAGCGAGAAACAAAGATGGTCAAAACAATCCGCAACAGCAACAGCGGCGCCTCGCGTTTCGGTCATTATTCCCGCATGGAACGAAGAAGTCGGATTGCTTACCACGGTCAAAACCATTCTGGCGAGCACGTATCGCCATGTGGAAATCGTGGTTATAAATGACGGCTCTACTGATTCATCGGATAGAATGATGCGAGACTTTCTTGCGGAATACGAAGAAACGACGCGGCAAGAACCGCGTACGACTCATATCGACATCGTCTATTTCTACAAAGAGAATGGCGGGAAGGGGGTTGCGCTGAATACGGGGATAGAAATATCGACCGGCGATATTATTCTTTCCATAGATGCGGATTGTGCGGTTTCTCCTCATGCGGTGGCGAACTTTGTGAAGCATTTTGATGATCCTCTCGTGATGGCGGCGGTCGGAAATGTGAAGATCGGCGATACAAAAACGATTCTCGGCATGATCCAGTATCTTGAATTCCTCTTCTCTTTTTACTTTAAAAAAGCGGAGTCGCTTTTGAATACCATTTATATCATCGGCGGAGCTGCCGGAGCATTTCGACGAGAGGTCTTTGAGCAGATCGGTATGTATAATCATGGCAATATCACCGAAGACATCGAGCTTTCGGTGCGTATCCAAAATGCGGGTATGCGGATCGTGTATGTTTCGGACGCTATCATTTATACCGAGGGCGCATCAACGCTCACCGGACTTATGAAACAGCGTCTGCGCTGGAAGCGGGGGCGCTTTCAGACATTTTATGATCACCGGCATCTTTTTTTCAGTTCAGAAAAGCATCACAATAAGATATTGACGTGGTTCGTGCTTCCTCTCGCGCTTTTCGGGGACACGCAGCTTTTTTTTGAAGTCATATTTTTGAGTTTCCTCTACATATATTCTTTTTTGACTCATGATTTTTCGTCTTTCGTTTCAGGAATCGTCGTCGTCAGCTCCATGTTTGCCGTTCAGATGTTTTTTGACGACAAAACGACGAATCGGCTCTCATTCTATTTCTTTGCGCCGATTGGGTGGCTTTTGTTCTATGTTTCGACGATGGTGGAGTATTACGCCCTCGTGCAGTCTTTCTGGGGATTTTACCGGAAAAAAGAGGTCACCTGGCAAAAGTGGCAAAGAACCGGTTGTGTCAGCGAGACAAAATCTGTATAATTCTTTCAATGAAAAAACTGATACATGTACATATTACCGTTTCTTTTTTGATTCTCGTCGTGCTTTTTCTGGCGGCAATTTTTACGCATAGATATTCTCTTGCACCCGTTCTTGTTCCGGCGAATGAAGCCGAGAACGCAGAAAACGAGGATGTATACATGGACATTTCTTCGTCGTCCAAGTCCTTTTCCGAGCGGGTTGTGCGTAAAGAAAAGACAAAAGAAAAGACACGCGAAACTATCACCACAGGGGAAGTATCGCTGGAAAAACCCGCTACGCCAAAAAATACGGAGCTTGGTATCTGGATATGGGAATCGCCTTTGCAGATGAGCGAGGCGCGCGAGACGGAATTTCTTAATGAGATTGCAAAGAACAAAATGACAGTGGCGTACGTTACCGTTGACGACTATTTGGATATTGCCTCTTTGTCGGCGGGTCCCGACAAGGATAATGCAAAAGAGGCGTATTTCGACGCTCTCGCGGATTTTGTACGCAATGCTCATGAGCGCGGCATACAAGTGGATGCCGAAGGAGGAGCAAAAAACTGGTCGATGGACGAAAACCGGTGGAAGGGGTACGCGTTGATCGACTTCGTGAAAGAATACAACCGGAGCCGCCCCGGCGCAAAAGTCAGAAACCTTCAATATGACGTGGAACCCTATCTTTTGCCCGCATACGAAACAAACAAAGAAGAAATACTGCTCGGCTTCATTGAATTTATAGACGAGTCGGCTCGGCGCATGCAAGATGTTGACGCCGGCTTCTCTGTCGTAATTCCGCATTTTTATGACGCCGCGCAAAAGTGGACGCCGAAGGTCGTGTATAACGGTACCGAAAAACATACTTTTTCCCACCTCTTGTCGGTACTGGAAAAGAAACCGAGGAGCGATCTGATCGTTATGGCATATAGGAATTTCTTTGATGGAGACAACGGCGTTAAGAAAATTTCCGAAGCGGAAATACAAGAAGCATCTTCGGGCGGATTCAAAACGCGCATTATCGTGGCGCAAGAAACAGGAAACGTCCCTCCGTCATATGTGACGTTTTACGGGCGTTCCCGGACGGAACTTTTTCAGGCGCTTTCGGATATAGACAACCATTTTTCTCCTTATCGTTCGTTCGGCGGCGCTGCGGTGCACTATGTCGATTCATTCTTGGATTTGCGGTAATCGCATGTGTCCTCTATACTGGTAGATATGAATTGGGTGCTCATCGTTCTCCTTCTTGTTGTTGCCGTCCTTCTCGGTATGGTTGTCGCTGTGCTTATTTTGCGGAAGAGTAATGCGCCGAAGCAGGGAGATCAAGCGCTTCTTCTGCTTCAAAATCGCCTGGATTCGCTCATGAAAGTTGTGGACGGCAAGCTCGGCGAATCTCAGGCATCAAGTTTGCGGCAATTTTCGGACTCAAAGGCGTTCATGCAGGACATAAATACTGAGATGAAAAAGCATTTGTCGGAAGTAACAAAGGCGGTGACGGAAGCGAATGAAGGAAGCAAACAGGTGCTCGGAGTGACGGAAGAGCTTCATAATCTCCAAAAGATACTCACGAACCAAAAACATCGCGGAACGCTCGGAGAGGCGAGTCTTGAGCTTATTTTGGGAAACATCCTGCCGCCCGGCGCGTACCATTTGCAGTTTTCATTTTCAAATGGAGATAAAGTTGACGCGGCTATTATTACGAAAGACGGCATCATTCCCGTTGACGCGAAGTTCTCACTTGATAATTATAATCGGCTTGTAAACGAAGCGGATACGGAGAAAAAATCCGAGATTGAAAAAGAATTCGTCTCCGACCTAAAAAGACGGATTGAAGAAACCGCGAAATATATCCGCCCGACCGAAGGAACATTGCCGTTTGCGATGATGTTTATTCCCGCGGAAGGAATATATTACGACCTGCTCATCAATGAGGTGGGGGCAGTAAAGTCAAATACGCGGAGCCTGATTGATTATGCCTATACGGACAAAAATGTCATTATTGTCAGCCCGACCACGTTCGCGGCATATCTGCGTTCCGTGCTGTATGGTTTTCGCGCCTTTAAGATAGAAGAATCCGCACGGGATATTTCAAAGCGCGTGGAAGAGCTCGGGAAGCATCTGAAGGCTTACGAGGAATACTACCAGAAGCTTGGAAATGCTCTCGGCACGACCGTGGCGCATTACAACAGCGGATACAAAGAACTCAAAAAAGTTGATAAAGACATTTTGAAAATCACCGGCGCATCGCTTGGAGTGGAACCGATTGTGCTTGATAAGCCGGGAAGGGAAGACGCGGAATAGCAAAAAACGACCGCATGATGCGGTCGTTTGAGTTTATAGCCCCGTATAATCGCATCGTTGCCATGAATCGGAAACGGGCCAGTCAAGGGCGACTGCAATTTCTTGTGCTGCGGACAAGGGAGGGAAAAGGCGTCTGCGATCCGTTTCACTTACGCCGTGATAATAATCCGTAGCTATCCCTGTAAATCCCAAGTGATGAATCTTAATCCCGCGCTCCTTTACGGCAGGGTCGCGTCGCATGTGCCGTATCAAACGTTCTTGTCCATCGTAAGAGATAATATCATGCGAGAGATTTTCCGGATATGACGAACTCACAAAAACGATTGACCCGCCATCGGTAATGACCGGAAGCATGGTCTGGAAAACAGAAAACACGCCAAAAGATTGAGTCATCAACTCATTCATGAACATTGCGTGCGGAAGGGTTGAAAACGTATATGGCAATCTCTTAAGATAGCCGTTTTTTTCATAATTTCCGACAACGTAGATTACATTATCAACGGCAATTTCGTCATGTTTCAGTCCATTCACCACCTGCCTGACTTCGGCATAGTTGCCGACATCGGCAGAGTAGCATTCGGGACGCGGATAATTTCGCAAGAGCTTTAATCGGTCGTTCTTTGCATGTCCGACTTTTATAACTCTGTCGCCCCTCTCTTCCAAGAGTTTTGTTACAGCGACGCCGACAAAGCCCATGGCGCCAAAAATTAGAACGGTTTTTGACATCTCACTTTCTCCTCATGTATTGAAATAACAGGCACTCCAAAAGCAACATAGCATACTTTGTGTATATAAGTCAAATTATTTCGTATGAAGGCGGATATAAATATCCTCAAGCGCGCGGACGGCATCGCCTGCGGCTATGTTGTTTTGGTGATAGAGCACGTCGGTGCAATCGCCAGCGGCCCAAATGCCGGGGACGGCGGTTGCTTGCGTTCTCGGGTCAATGACAATCATGCCGTATTTGTTGAGCTCGACGAGGTCTTTCGCAAAGCCAGTTGCGGGGACAAGACCGATTTCCACGAAGATGCCCTCGGTCGGGAGTTCAATCGGTTCCCCCTCGTCGTTAATTTTATACGTCAGCATTTTGACGAAATTCTCGCCTTTGATTTCCGAAAGCGCGGCGTTCATGATGATTTTCATTTTCGGATGAGAGCGGACTTTCTCGACGGTAACCGGATCTGCCCGAAAGTCATCGCTTCTGTTCAAGAGGGTAACGCTTTTGGTGTAAGCAAGAAGCTGTGCCGCGGTTTCAAAAGCCGCGTTGCCGCCGCCGATGACCGCCACATCTTTTCCGGAGAAAAGCGGTCCGTCGCAGGATGCGCAGTAGGTGATGCCTTTGTTTTCGAATTGTTCCGCACCGGGGACGGTGAGCTTGCGCCGCGAGCTCCCGGTAACGATGAGTACGGTTTTCGTTTTGTACTCGTGCCCGCCATCGGTCGCGACAAGGAATTCCGCGCCGTCTTTTTTTACGGACAGCACCCTTTCTCCCTCTTTTACTTCCACAACATCATCGGCATATGCCAAGACGTGCTTTTTGAAACTTTCCGCAAGTGCGGAACCGGAAATGGAAACCGTACCGATCCAATTTTGAATGTCTTCGGACACAACGGATTGTCCGCCAAATTCGGAAGTGATAAGAGCCGTTTTGAGGCGTTTGCGCGCGGCATACACCGCCGCGGCTGATCCGGCGGGTCCTCCGCCGATGATTATGAGGTCGTACATACGAAGAGTTAAGAATTATATGAATAAAGAATCAGAAATACGAAAAAATAACTTATTATTTTAATTGTACTCGGGTTTGGTAGAGCGGGCAACTTTTGTTTTTTACTGTCTAGATTCCCCTTTCCAGGGGAATGACGAACGACCGTCGTCATTCCCGCGCATGCGGGGATCCAGTATCGTCATCAATCAGGTCATCGTATAAATCCTTCCACTTCGGATTTTCAATCAATTCGAGCTTCCACTTTCTGTTCCATTTCTTTAATTGTTTTTCTCGTTCTATTGCAGACACAATGTTTTCCGCGTGTTCGTAGTGCACCAAGGTATGGACATGATATTTTTCTGTAAACCCCGGAACGGCGTTTGTTTTGTGCTCATATATTCTTTTTATCAGATCGGAAGTGACACCGATGTAGAGCGTGCCGTTTCTTTTGCTCGCGAGGATGTATACGAAACCGGATTTCATGTGCTGTTGCTGTATTTTTTCTGGATTCCCCTTTTCAGGGGAATGACGAACGGCGTCTATTTCAACTTCGACCGCCGTAAAAATGCCGGGACGCCCCACTCGCTGTCGCTGTCGTCGTCTTCCAGCACTTCTTTCGGCTGGTTTTGCATCTGCTCGCGCGCTTGGCTTGGCTTGAATGAAGATTCTCTTCCGTCGTCAAAATGGAAGTCGTTATAAATGCGCCCTTTCTTTTCATCAGTGTTCGCGGCAGGCTCGGGTCTCGGTGCCGGTTTTTGTACGGCGGAAGTTTCTTCCGGTTTGCTTGCGGTCGCGGCGGCTTGACGCAAAGATTGAATAACGGGATCGCTCGGAAATCCTGTGGCAATGACGGTAACTTTGATTTCGTTTTTCTTGAGCTTGTCGTCTTTGATGGCGCCGAATATGACTTTCGCGTCTTTGTCTATGGATTCAATAACCACTTTTGCGGCTTCCTGAATCTCAAACATGGTCATATCCTCGCCGCCGGCAACAGCGAAGAGTATCCCGCGCGCGCCGTTGATGGAGATATCGAGGAGGGGAGAATTGATGGCAAGTCGCGCCGCTTCGGTTGCGCGTTTTTCGCCTGATGCCATGCCGATACCCATGAGTGCGGGTCCTGCATTTTCCATGACCGCGCGTATGTCGGCAAAGTCTACATTAATAATACCGGGAGTGGTAATGAGATCGGAAATGCCTTCCACCGCCTGCCTGAGAACTTCGTCCGACATGGCAAAAGCGTTACCGAGGGTGGTCTCTTTTTGGACGAGTCCAAGAAGGCGGTCGTTCGGAATGACTACCACTGCGTCAACTTCTCGGCGGAGATCTTCAAGACCTTGTTCCGCGATGCGCATTCGTTGCGTGCCTTCAAAAAAGAAAGGCTTCGTCACTACCGCGACGGTCAGTATGCCGAGTTCCTTCGCAGTGCGCGCAACGACAGAAACGCCGCCCGTGCCGGTACCGCCGCCCATTCCAGCGGTGGTGAAGACCATATCGGCGCCTTTGATGACGCTTTGTATCTCCTCTTTGGTTTCTTCCGCCGCACGTTTGCCTATCTCCGGATTCATTCCGGCGCCGAGTCCGCGCGTGAGATTTTTTCCGATATGAACCTTTTTGGTTGCGAGGGAGTGATGGAGGTCTTGAGAATCGGTGTTCATTACGATAAATTCAACTCCTTTCACTTTGGAGTTAATCATATGATTTACCGCGTTTTTACCGGCACCGCCGATTCCGATGACTTTTATGCGCGCGAAAGCTTCAATTTCAGGGTTAATTTTTGCCATAAGTGTTGTTTGTTGAAATTACTTTTTTCTATCGTTCTATAGTAGCAAGAAGGTGGAGAAAAAGAAACCTTGACGGAGGGCGTAGAATGTTTTTACGGCAAAAATTGTTTAAAGAAAGCGATAGTTTTGTCCTTTATGTCTTTGAAGGAATTTTTCCATTCATGCGCTTCTTCTTTTGATGAGGTAAAGCCGAGGATACAGAGTCCGTACGCGACAGTCCATGCGGGGACGTTTTTTACTTCGCTTGCAAATGCGGAGCTTTTGTCCGTACCGTTCTGGACAGTCTTCGGGTCTTTGCCGAATGCGGGATAGCCGATGCGGGAGGGGAGACGCAGTGCGCTTTTTGCAAGTTCTGCTATGGAATTGACCCCCGACCCGCCGCCGGTAATGATGATACCGGCGGGAAGAAGTCCGTTCCGGTCAATCTTTTTGAGATGGTGTTCGATAAGTTCAAAAATATCAGTGAGCCGCGCTCCGATAATGTCATCGAGTTTTCTTTTTTGCGGAGAGCGAATATCCGTTCCTATGTCTCCTAATTTAATGTTTTCCGCTTCGTCAAGCGATATTTTGAGTCCAAGAGCAATATCGTTCGTGATGTCCGTCGAGCCTATGGCAAAGACCTTGAGAGAAACAGGGATATTGTTTTCAAAAACGACGATTGAAACCGTCTCGGCTCCGATGTTGGCAAGAACGCATCCGGCGGTTTTTTGTTGGCGGGTGAGGGTGACATACGCGGCAGCAAGAGGCGAGGGAAAGACGTCTTCGACTTCAATTCCCGCTTCTTCAACCGCGAGGATAACATCATTTATGTGCTGCGCTGTTGCGGTGATAAAGAGAATTTTGACCTCAATCTTCACTCCTTTCATTCCGCGAGGGTGTCCAAGAACTTCTTTTCCGTCCAGTTTATAACTCACGGGAATAATATGTATGATCCGTTTGTTTTGGGGCTCACGGAGGTTTGCTTCGCTTGCTTCGATCGCTTTCGTAATATCGGTATCGCTCACAATGCCGTCGATGCTTGCCACCATACTGGCGCCCATGCCGGTAATTCCTTCAAGTCCGATACCGCCGGCGGAAACGAAAGCCCTGCGAATTTTTATTCCCGAAATTTTTTCTGCTTTTGCAACCGCCGCTTGAATGCTTTTCGCCGCTTCTTCTTTGTCAACAATGTATCCATGCCGAAGACCGCGGGATTCTGATATGCCCGTTCCGATAATGCGAGGCAGCGGTTCGTCTTTTTGCCATGCCGCCACAACAACGCGTATTGAGTGCGTGCCGATGTCGATGCCGGTGACTATGTCTCGTTTTCGTTGCATGGGAGAGCCTCTGAAGAAGAAAACTAATAAAGTCCAAATTTGTCCCTTATTTTTTCTTCCTCTTTTTCCATTCTACTCCCATGTGTGAAACCTTTCAAATGGAACAAACCGTGGATAAATAATTGTCCTATAAATTTTGATGCCGACGCATTAAACGATGGCGCTTGTTTCGCCGCTTCTCTGATGTCAATAAAAATTTCGCCGCTTTCTTCTGATAATGGAAAAGAGAGAATGTTCGCCGGTTTGTCTTTTTTGCGATGTTCTTTATTGAGTCGGCGGGACAGCGTACTGCCGATAAATACGAGAGAAAGGTCATACTTTTTTCCCAGAACAGCGTTTTTTATGTCAAGAAAAGGCAATCCGCCACCCGGCGGATTGCTCTTTGTATTGTTTCGCATATTGAACCCCTTTGTCTCCATTACTTCTTGGTTATTTCTTTAGGGGGAGCTTAAGTTTCCCCATTTTCTTCATTTTTTCGTAGTGGGCGGTTGTTTCAAGGGTTTTTAGGAGACGCCGTTTTTTGCGGAGTTTCGACATCGGGCGGGTCGCATGTTTTTGCGATCGAATTATATTGAGAATCTTCGAGCCGTGCATTTTTTTGGTAAAACGGCGCAACAGGCTTATCGTATTCTCATTTTGGTTTTTTTCGACTTCTATGACTATCATGAGGTAAATCTTAGCACAACGCTTGCAACTATGCAAACAATTACTGCCTCAACCGGATGTTGAGGCAGTTAGGGGGTTCTTAGCGGGAGATTCTGCTTCTTTCGCGGGAAATAAGCCTTTCGTCCACTTCTTTTGGCAGTACATCATAGAGGGAATCGTGCGTCGATTTTTCTTCTCCCGTTTTTGTTGAAAAAGTATGGGTTTTTACTTTTATTTTTTTACGGGGAAATCCTTTTCTGCTTGTTCCGATGCATTGTCCTGTGATTTCGGCAACAATGAGAAGTGCTTCGTCTTCAAACAAGATCGGTTTTAAGAGTACGGTGTCGCACGTGTGAAGTCGAATTATTTCTCTCTTGCGGTCGATTTGCGTGGTGGCTATAATCGGCGCCGCAATATCTCCAAGAGCGGATATGATCCCTCCCCAAAGAATAATGGAAAAGTTCGCATGCTCGGGATTAATCGGCATTTTTACAAAAGCATGTGTGTCATCGGTCCAAAGCGGAGTGCAATTGAAGGTTTTTACCCACGATTCGTTTTCAAAGACTTCTATCAGGTCTCGGTATTTCTCGGATGTATTCATTTCTTGGATCTCGGAATAGTTTTCAAGTCTGACCGTATTTTGCCGTAAAGTTATTGAAATGTAAAGAGTGTGTTATTTAATCGTTTTGAGGTACTTCGGGAGATCGGCAATCTTTACCGTGTCTTGCGAGCGCGTGTTCATGTCGCGCACAATGACGGTATCGTCGATGGATTCTTTTTCTCCGAAAATTATAGCGTAGGGAATCTTCAGTTTTTCCGCGTTGGCAAGCTGGCTCCCGAGACTGTCTTTAGCAAGCGTCTGCAAGAGCGGTATTTTCGCGTTGCGGAGTATTTCGATAATGTTGAGGCTTCGCATTTTTGCGTGCGTGCCGAGCTGAATGAAATACACTTTCGGGGATTTGATGATCCGGGGTTCCTGGCGTTTATATCCTTGAGACATAAATATTCGCTCAAGCCCCATGGATCCTCCCGTTGCGGGTACTTCCTTTCTGCTGCCGAGATTTTTGGCGAGGTAATCATAGCGTCCGCCGCCGCCAATGGAGAGCGGTGCAGTTTCCGGCTCTTTTTTGTCGCCCGCGGCGGCCACCTCCTCTTCATTGTCGTTCTCTTCCGTGATCTCAAATACGGTCCGAGTGTAGTAATCAATTCCGCGCACAAGGTTGTTGTTGATGCGATAAGTAATCCCAAGCGCTTCGAGATACTCAAGTACTTCTTTGAAGTGGATGCGGCAAGCATCGCAGAGGTGAGCGATGGAGTTCGGGGCGAACTCTTTCAGCTCTTCGCATTTTGCATTTTTGCAGTCTAAGAGGCGAAGAGGATTTTCTTTCAGGCGGCGCTTGCAGTCAACGCAGAGGGCGGCGATGTGTTTTTTGTAATAGTTTACCAGTTCGCGGATGTATTTCGGACGGCATTCCTTGTCGCCGATGCTGTTGATATTGAACATGGCGTTCTTCAGTCCCGCTTCGCGAAGAATGATCATCATGGTGTGGATAATGGTTGCGTCCGCGATGCTTCTTGTCGTGCCAAGTATCTCAAGTCCGAACTGGTGGTGTTCTCTCTGTCGCCCTTTTTGAGGGTTCTCATGGCGAAAGAATGGACCTTTGTAGTAGAGCATGACGGGCTGACTCCATGATTGCATACCATGTTCTACGTATGCCCGCATGACGGTTGCCGTGCCTTCGGGGCGCATCACGAGATGGTCGCCTCCTTTCGTTTTGAGTTCATACATCTCTTTTTCAACGATGTCGGTACCTTCTCCAACACCCGAAGTAAAAAGCTCCTCTTTTTCAAGGATTGGAGTTTCGATCGGGCGAAAACCGTAATACATCGCTATCTCGGACGCTTTTTCATAAAACCCTTCGAACGCGTAGTACTCATCGCCGATAATGTCGCGCATTCCCTTGACGCTTGTGGGGACTTCTTTTTTTGCGCCCGCTGGATTTTTTTTGGACATAGTGATGGTTTATGATTATAACTTTCTACTGATCATGTTTGCCCGGGAAGAGACCGGCTTCTTGGAGGGGGAAGAGGCGAACAAGTACTCGTCCGACAATGTCTTCTTTGGGTAATGGTCCCCAAACGCGGGAATCCAGACTATTCGTACGATTATCTCCCATAGCAAAATATTCGCCGCTTCCAAGTTTTTCCGTTAAGGTATCGAACGACACATTTTTGATATACTCTTCGTTGAGGAGGTGCCCCCCGGGGTATTGTTCTCCAAAAATCGTGATCTTTCCGCTATCAATCTTGATCGTTTCATTCGGAAGCCCGATAACCCGCTTAATGAAGTATTTGCTCGGATCCTTCGGGTATTTAAAGACGATAACGTCGCCTCTTTCCGGTTCGTGTGTGCGGTACGTGAGTTCATCAACGATGAGGTATTGTCCATCGGCGAAGGTCGGATCCATGGATTCGCCTTTGACAATGAACGGCTGCGCAATGAAGATTCGTATCGGCGCGACAATGAGGATTGCGACGATAGTGAATTTGAATACCTCCATAAAGAGCCCGGGCGTGTTTTCAGGGGCTTCGTTTTGCGGAATGGAATTTAAAGAGTTTTTTTGCGGAAGAACCCGCAGGTCGGTTTGAAAGTTCTCGTTTCGCTCGTTTTGATTGCTTTCTTCTGTCATGGCAATAATGACATTCATTTTACAGCAAAGCGGATACCGGTGCAAGGAATAGAGTTATACAATACAACATGAGCCCCAAACGCCTCCTGCGTTCCGACGCAAA
>CAYRXD010000040.1:0-12186 GCA_964428135.1 uncultured Candidatus Saccharibacteria bacterium
CCGGCGAACGAATCGGACAAGAGCGCTACGGAGGTATAACTCTGCGCTTCGCCTTTTAAGCTTATCGTCGGAGCGCCGTCCGTATTGGCATAATCAAAATTAGTAAAACGGATAGTATTGAGCGTCAGCGCCTCAATAAGGTCAAAAACAGGGAGCGCGACGCTATGCTTGTCCAACAGAGTCTTTGCCGAGGTGATGCGAGTATCCAGACGCTTTACGTCTGCGATCAAGGACGGCTCAAATGCTTTCCGGGCTTTCTCAAGCACCACTTCTTTTTCGGTGATATTCTTCTGAATCAAAACTTTATACAAATATGCTCCTCCCGCGAGAGCAAGGGTCAGAAAAAATATGATCACCCCCAGAGAAAGGAATAAGTTGATAGAAACGCGCCCGCCCCCCGGCGCGCTTTTGAGCACGAGGGCTTTCTTTGGTATGAACGATGTTCGGAGCCTGGTATCCATGTGTGCAACTTCTAATGTAAAACGTTTTTATTAGGACTTACGCGTTTGGCGATATACTTGCCAAAATCTGCGATACTCGCTCACCGTATTGATAATACGTCTCGCTCCGTTTCTCGATTTTGGCAGCGTATCTCATCCAAACGCGTAAGTCCTATTTATGATGTCTCTTGCAGTTTCTTCAGCGCAAGTCCGATGGCAACGGAAAATTCCGGACCCGCTTCGGCAAGCACTCCTTGCAGAAATGCCGGTGATTCGACTTTGGAAAACGAGTCGCCAAGTATCACATCCGCCTCAAGCCATTTGCGAGAGAACTCCGGCAATCCTTTGAGGAGCGCCCCGCCTCCGGTCAGTACCACTTTACTCACGGATCTGTTGTTCTTATTCTGGTAACTTAATAATACTCTATTTGCTTCCGTAAAGATATAACTGGCTGTGGATTCAATGATCGACGAAACCTTGCGGCCATCCTCGTCTTTCCCCAAAAGTCCGACATTTCTCTTCAGCCCTTCCGCTTTCGCAATGCTTATGTTCAGCGCGCGCGAAAGCGCAAGCGTAATCTCCTGAGAACCGCGGCTCACAATGTGTACGCTCTTAATGATACCCTGCTCTACCATGGCAAGCTTTGTGATACCCGCTCCCATATCAAGAAACATTATCGGCGCCATGTCGTGCCCAAGCGTCGCGCGAATGGAACTATACACCTCTATTTCAAACGAGCTCTTTTCAAGACCGACTTTCGTTACAATATCCTGGTACTTGCTTAATATCTGGTTATGAATAGCGACGATCATCACCTCGATCTTTTGATTTTTCGCTGCCGCGGCGTCTTCTTCCGCCGCCTCTTCGCGCGGTATGATGATCCAGTCGAGCGACACCTCCGTAATCGGCACCGGAATATATTTTCTCGCTTCGATCGGTATCATTTGCGCCAGCTTCTCTTCGTCCATCATCGGGAATTCCACAAGCGTCAAAAGCGTAGAGGACAACGGCAGCGCCACGGAGCCGACTTTGGTTGTCACATTCGCTTCCCGAAACAGGTCTTTCACCGCTTCGGCTATTTTCTCCGGAGGAAGATTTGTCGCCCGCCCGACATCCAAGCCTCCATACGGACCAAGCGCAAGTTCCCCATACGTTTCGAGTATCGCGCGCCCTTGCTCTTTTCGTACCTGGATCACTTTAATAAAAGAAGAGCCTATATCCAGCCCAATAACACTCTCTGTTTTTTTAAAGAGACCTTTTGCGGATTCAACCATTTTTTGAACATCGAAACTTGGAAATGCCATAAAGCGTACAAAGGGAGTACAATAAAAGAGTACAGTCATTATACCATATTCAAAAAAGATTTTTAAAGTATTGTGGGGAAAACACAATGTACCGTCTTATTCAAAAATTTTACGACCATCTTTTGAACCTGCTTTTTCCGGCGCGCTGCCTGAGTTGCGGAAAAGAAGGAGCGTACTTCTGCGCCGCCTGCCGGAATAAAATCCCTTTGCGCGGCGGTTTTGACCGCGACGGTATCTTTTCCCTGTGGGAATACGGACGCCCGGAAATAAGGAACGCTATCACATCGCTGAAGTATAAAAACAAAAAAATGCTCGCCCGAGCACTCGCGGATTCGCTCCACGACTCTCTCCTTGAACATCTCGCCGAAAGATCCGTTTTCAACGACCCCCTTACTTCTCATGCCTACATCGTCATACCGATTCCTCTTTCACAACAGCGCTTCAAAAAACGCGGGTATAACCAGGCGGAATTGATTGCACAAGAACTCTCGCAGAAAGACCCGGAACTGTTCACGCTCGAAACGTCCGTGCTTTGCAGAACAAAAGATACGGAAGCTCAGGTGTCCATCAAAGACCGAGAGAGACGGCTCCAAAATATGCGCGGCGCTTTCACGGCAAAAAACCGCGAAAGAATCCGGAATAAGACTGTTCTTCTGGTAGACGATGTCACGACGACAGGCGCCACTCTTCGAGAAGCGCGGCGCGTCCTCCTCAAATCCGGGGCGCGGATTGTGTACGGTGTGACCATTGCACATTAGAACCTGTTCAGAATCTCACCGCCAAAAAATATGAAAACTATCAATTTTCCTGGAATTTTTGGGGCTTGTCCGCCGAAACGCCGGAATTTCCGCTGAAAATCGCCAATCTCTCGTCAATGTATCCCGATACAGTTCCTCAAGATTTGCGATTTTCATCAGAAAATTCCAACGTTTCGACAGGACATGAGATTCTGAACAGGTTCTTAGAACCTCTGCCGTTTCCAAAAAACCTCTCAAGAACATAAAGCCGAAAAGACACCCAAACCACATCTGCGCACATGCCGACCCGCATGAAGAACCCGCGGACCACGCCGTACTTTTCTTCCTTGATCGTGTTATGGAGTCCGCGAAAAAGAGCGAACCCCATTTTCTTTCGAGTCTTCTTGGCGTAGTAATTAAGCGCTATTTCTATCTGAAAGCGGTGCTTGAATTTTTCCGGCACCGTGTACCACAGCCGCTTCGTAAGGGCGCGCTCACCGCCGAGAATGGGAAAAAACCGAAGCAGCTTGTTCAAGAAAAACATCTTCCTTCCGCGAAGCGCGACGAACATTTCATACCGTCCCGAAAGAACGGGGCTTGCGATACGCGTTACCATATCTGGCGTCAGTCCGACAATATCCGCATCAAGGAACAAAAGAGCCGGAAACCGCGATTCCCGAACCCCTGCTTCCATCGCTTCCGCCTTGCCACATCGTTTCCGAATACAGAGGACTCGCGCGCCCGATTGTTCCGCCAGAAGAGCGGTGCGGTCTGTCGATCCGTCGTCAACCACAATAACCTCTCCGATAAGAGGGTGTTCTTTCAGCGCAAAAAGGACCGCACCGACAGTCTGTTCTTCGTTGTACGCCGGAATTATCGCGGAAACCATTTTTTTTCAGCAATATGTTTTATAAAAAAGAGAAGAACGAGCACCAACACCGCAAAGCCCGCGAACTGTTCCATCACGCGAACGGTACTCGACAACTCATCAATGCCGGAACTGAACCCTGCACCGAGAAGAACGAGGGTCGCGATCCATGCCGCTGCCGCAATTGCATTAACGTGGAAATAGCTTCGAAACGGCACTTTGTTGATACCGCTTAAAACCTGCGCGGCAATCCTTGTTCCGTAGATGAATTTCGAAAGAAAGAGTGCAATCAAATTATGATGCAGGAAATAAGCGGAAAATCGTTGCACCGCGCTTCGTTCATTACCAAAAACTCTCCGCCGGGTCCATTCTTTATACCCTCCCCACCTCCCGAGAAGATACCACAGAGCGTCCGACAGAATCGTTGCTATAAGCGCGACCACCACCACCAGCGTCAGATCAAGTCTGCCGATAAAAGAAAAATAGATCGCCGGAATAAGCACCGCCTCTCCCGCAACGATGAGTCCGATAAAGATGAATGCATATTTATACTCTCCAAAAAACCAAAGCAGTTCTGCCATGGTCGTATCTTCGAAGATGGATATGATGGGGACATGAAGAGCGCACTTTTCACCTTTCTCTCACGCCATCCGTCCATCATGAATATATGCAAAAAACGAACCGTCCACATGCCCCAAAGCCACCCACGCCACAGCGCGGACGTGAAGACAAGAACGAAGCGTACTGGCGCGAACATGCAGGCGTTACCAAGTGCCCCAAGTGCGGCAACGTGCATTTTAAAAAAAGATGGTATGCATCCGAAGCGGACCTGGCGCACCGCCTGAAAAAGAAGAAACTTGAAATAACAGAAAGAAAATTCTGCCAAGCGTGCACTATGGTGAAAGAACACATGTTTGAGGGCGAAGTTTTTGTTGAAGGATTTTCATCGAAACAAAAAAACGAGCTCTTGAATCTTATTAAAAATTTCGGAGAACGTGCGACTGAACGCGATCCGCAAGACCGCATTATCAAGATCGAAAAAACCGAGAAAGGATACCGCATCACAACGACCGAAAACCAGCTCGCGGGAAAACTCGCAAAAAAAATCAAAGACGTTTTCAAAAAAGTCGATGTGCGCATCTCTCACGCGCCCGAACCGGCGGAAGTCAGCCGGGTGCGTGTCGCATTTCGCCAAGCGGATTAACCGGACTTTTTGAAGTCAGCCCATAATAATGATTTTAAAAAAACGCCGAAAGGCGTCTTTTTTTCGTATTCCATTCATGCCCGTAATCGGCTATATGCGTAGCATATAAACGCGGCACTCGAAGAAAACGAAAGTTTACTTTCTTTTCTTCTCGCTTGCATTTATAATTCAAACACTTCCATGCAAAGCCTCCTCAAAAAACATTTCGGATACGACGGCTTCCGACCGCTTCAAAAAGAGATCATTAACGAAGTGCTTTCCGAAAAAGACTGTGTCGTCCTCATGCCGACGGGCGGGGGAAAGTCTCTGTGCTTCCAGCTTCCGGCGCTTATGAAAGACGGACTCACTATCGTTGTCTCGCCGCTCATTTCACTTATGAAAGATCAGGTTGACGCTCTTAAGACAAACGGCATCGCCGCCGATCTCTGGAATAGCACGCTCTCTCGCGACGAAGTCATAAGCGTCGCCACGCGCGCCAAAAAAGGAGAGCTGAAAATTCTCTACGTTGCTCCGGAGCGATTCGCGGTGCCGAGCTTTGAAACATTCCTTCATACGCTCAAGGTGGGTTTGATTGCTATTGACGAGGCGCATTGTATTTCCGAATGGGGGCATGATTTTCGTCCGGATTATGGCAACCTGAAACTCTTGCGCGGGAAATTTCCGGGAATTCCCGTCATAGCACTGACCGCGACCGCCACCGAAAAAGTGCGCGAAGACATTATAAAACAGCTCGACCTCAAAAACCCGCGCGTATTCACATCAAGCTTTAACCGTGCGAATTTATCGTACGAAGTCCTGCCGAAAAAAGACTCTCTCAAAATCGTTCTTTCGCTCTTGAGCAAGCATCGCGACGAGAGCGTCATCATCTATTGTTTTTCCCGCAACGACACCGAGAAAATGGTGGACAGCCTCGCACAATACGGCTACAAAGCCCTTCCATATCACGCGGGACTCTCCGCCGACAAACGAAGCGCGCACCAAGAGAAATTTATACAAGATAAAGTCCATATTATCGTCGCCACCATCGCTTTCGGCATGGGAATAGACAAACCCGACGTGCGGCTCGTCATTCACCACAGCCTCCCAAAATCAGTGGAGGGGTATTATCAGGAAACGGGTCGCGCCGGTCGCGACGGGCTACCCGCGCAGTGCGTTCTTTTGTTTTCTTATGCCGACAAATTCAAGCACGATTATTTTATTCGGGCTATTGCCGACCCCACAGAACAACGCAAAGCGGAAGAAAAACTCTCGCACGTCATTCGCTACGGCAACAACGCGGGCTGCCGCCGTAAATTTTTGCTCCGATATTTCGACGAAGATTATCAAAAAAGCAATTGCGGCAACTGCGATGGGTGCGTAGCCATGGAACCTCTTGAAATAACCCAAGAATCCTTTACTCTGAACAAAAGCCTCCCGCCGCGTGAGAGAAAAGAAAAGCCGGCACATACGGACGGAAACTTCGACGCAGCGCTTTTCGAAGAACTGCGCGCCACAAGAAAGGAAGAAGCCGAGCGCCTCGGACTCCCGCCCTACATTGTTTTTGGAGACAAAACCCTTCGAGAGATGGCTTCCCTCTTTCCCGAAACCCCTGAGGAGTTTCTTGAATTAAACGGCGTCGGCAACCGAAAGCTCGAACAATTCGGCGAGCTGTTCCTCTCGGTGATCCGCGAATACGTTTCCATTCACGATATACAGAAAAGACCGGTCTCCGTCCTCCAGTCGGCGGACTACGACGAAACGAAGCCCGGCCACGAAAGTACAACCGTCGCGGAAACAAAGAAATTTCTTAAACAAAAGATTCCCATCCAGGCCATCGCCGAAATCCGCGAACTCGCCCCGGGCACCATTATCTCCCACGTAGAAAAAATCGCCGAGACAGCCCCCGACTTTGATATTTCCTACCTCCGCCCTGATGCCGCACGTTTAAAAAAATAACGGAAGGCTTCAAAAAAGCGGGAACTCTCACCCTCGCCCCCGTTCGGGAAATTTTAGGAGAGGAGTATACATATGACGAATTAAAGCTAGCGAGAGTTTTTTTGAAATAACCTTACAAACTTGTTATGAAAAATATGAAACACATTTTTACAACCACCGCAACTTTATTTTTATTAGCATTTTTCTTCGCACCCTCAAGCGCTTTTGCGGTCGTGCGTACGCTGTACCTTGGGCTCTCGGGGAGCGATGTAACGGCTTTGCAAACCGCGCTCATCTCGCAAGGGTATCTTCCCGCCGGTAAAAATACCGGATATTTTGGTTCACTGACGCAAGCAGCGGTCAAAAAATTCCAATGTGATACGGGGATAATCTGCTCGGGATTAGGTTACGGTAATTTTGGACCGCGAACTCGGGCGGCGCTTTTTGGCGACGGCTCTCTGGGCACAGCGGCGAGCACCCCGCTTGAATTCTCCGGATGGATTCCCTACTGGCGCACAGCAACGGGCACAGCGGATGTTCTGCCTCATCTTTCACAACTCACGAGCGTGATGCCGTTCGGATACACCATGCACGAAGATGGCACGCTTGCCGACACCGCCCGCCTCACGGAAGAACCGTGGACGAGCTTCATCGCGGAAGCCAAAAGAAATAAAGTGCGAGTCATCCCAACGGTGATGTGGGGAAACGGCGATTCCATACACAAGATATTAAGCAATCCCACCACCCGCGTCGCGCTCGAAGATGAAATAGCAAAAGTCGTGAAAGAAAATAATTTTGACGGCATCGACATAGATTTCGAAGCCAAAAAACACGAAACGATAGATTACTTCTCTACATTCCTGAAAGGTCTTTATCAACGCATGGGCAACAAATGGGTCTACTGCACCGTCGAAGCGCGCATGCCGCTCGATCACCGCTACAGCCCCGGTGCCAAAATTCCCGCGGATGCCATGGATTACGCCAACGACTACAAAGAGATGAACAAATACTGCGACCGCGTGGAGATAATGGCGTACGACCAGGGCGTTATTGACCTGACCCTCAACAAAGCTCGGTCTGCTCCCTATGCGCCGGTTGCCGACCCCGCATGGGTGGAGAGCCTTGTGACTTTAGCATCACAATCTATCGACAAAAAGAAAATCATCATCGGCGTTGCCACGTACGGCTACGAATACACCGTGACGCCGATTCCAGGCAACGGCTACAAGTACGACCGGCTCTGGCCTTTCAATCCGAGATACGCGACAGACATCGCCGCCAAGCTCGGCATCGCTCCCGTTCGCAACAGCGCCGGTGAAATGAGTTTAACTTACAATCCAAGCTTGCTTCCGACAGTCGCGCCGACCGGCAATGACTCGACCAAAACACAGCAAGTGACCACGACTTCCGCCGTCGCCCAAAATGCTGGCTCGCAGGTAGATACCCGCCAGTCTTTCAATTACATGTCCTGGAGCGACACTCAAGCCGTCGCCGACAAAGTCGCCCTTGCCCGCAAATTGGGCGTGCGCGGCGTGGCGGTGTTTAAATTTGACGGAGGCGAAGATCCCGGAGTTTGGGGAGTTTTGAGGTAAAAGAGAAAGATTATTTTACTTTTTCAACCATATCCATGATAAATTGAACCGGTAAACCTATGGTGCTTTCCTTTGAACCTTGAATGATAGTTCCATAAATGTCTGTCATTTCATCATCAACACCGCCACCGCAATTGAAAATAATCCCTTTCCGAATCTGCTCCTCTGTAAATTCATCTCTTTCAATAATTCTCAGTTTATACAAACATAAATTTTATAAAAAATCAAGCCCTGTTCTTCGATGTCCAGAGATCGCTCCACCAGTCGGACGGATTCACTTCGTAAATCGCCTTGCCGAGCCTTCTTCCAATATCGGTTTTCAATTTTTCAAGCTGAACGTCGGTCTTTTCTTTCCCCTGTTTTCCATGAAGCCACATGTCGGCCTCCTTGTTTCCCGCCCAGGCGTATTCGCGCAACAAAAGTATTTGGTCGAGCGTATCGGCTTCTTTTACAAGGATCGCTTCTGTGCTTTCTCTTTTTTCGTATTCGGTAATGAGATTCTTCAGATCGGAATACGGCAATGATCCGAGCTGTTCCTCTATAATTTCGTCTTCAAAAATCTTGACGTACTTTTTATGTATCCAGTTGTGATCATTGCTTCGGACCTCGCCGATATCGTGCAGTAACCCCATCATGACGGTTTTATACGGATCCGCATTTTCTTCCTTTGCCAAAAACCAAGCGATCATCGCCACGCGATACGAATGCGAAGTAATGCTGTCCGACATATCATCCGACAAAAACACCTGCCGATGCATGCGCATCAGCTTCCTCATCGTCCCTATTTCGTACAAAAAGTTTACGATCCTGTTTTCTTTATTTTCCATAGTGGGTAATCTCATGCTAGCAGAAAAAGGAATTGAAGGCGAACCACTACGCTGTGATATTTGAGACTGTTCGCAATGAGGTCAAAGAAGCCCAGCTGTTCCTTTTAGTTGATAGTAGTATTGCATTGGCAACTCTACCCCGTTTATCCTTGCAAAAATTTTTTTACCATCAAATCTAAAATTTTGTCCAGAGAGGACAAGTCCGAGTCTTGAAAGAATACAAACTGCAACACTACCCCCTATACCAGGCAATTGGTTCTTTTTAGCGTAATCTAATATCGTAGTTCCTATGAAAGCACACTCAAGAAGGTTGTCTTTTTCAGCCTGTTTAATTCGTGTACCGAATTCAAAGACCGCTTGCATATCAGGTCTTAAGGCATCAGGAGTTACTCCTCCTCCCTTCACTATTCCTTGCCCCCACTGTGCCACTTCAGTTTCGACCAAACCATCATTTACATTAACGGCACAGCCTACTAAAAGTGAGTAGTATGGGATAGATGCTGGGGATACCTCATCGTTCAAAACAGATTGAATTTTATGATTAAAGCGAGGCTTTTCATTCTCAACAAGCTCGTCCAAAATGCCTTTGCCCCTCTGTTGGAGTAACTTCTCATTTAACTGTTTCATTATCGGGTCTTTTTGTAAGGCTTCTTCGATCTGCCATCTTTTACTTTTTTGTTCCTCGGCGTGACTCTTAAAGTGAGTTAAAAGACTGGAGATTTGCTCTTTGGTTGGGAGCTTCTGTTTAGAAAAATCGATAGCCCCGACCAATAAGTAAGAAAATAACCCTTCACGGATAATCCTTTGCCTACGCCACTGCCCTATACATTCTTGAAAGAATTTTTTTAACGTAACTTCCAACTTGTCTATATCAAGATCAAACTTTCTTTCCTTTAAGTCATTCGCAAGCCTACCTGTAAGAAAAGATGCTAGCTCAACATCCCCCGCAACAGCAATAGCTAACTGGTATTCTGAGGAGTCTTTTAAACCCGCCAGTTTAATCACGTTGTCCTCATGAGCAACCTGCGCTCCAAAATATGTCACCCTCGTATCACCCGCGAGGTATATTTGGTCGGTAAGATTTATTCCAAGTATCATTGTCATATATTTTTTTGAAATCAGGTGTCATGATTCCCTTTTTTGCTGTCCTTCAAATTAGAAATTTGATTTATATTTGCGGATTTTCTAAATCTTTTCTATAAAACTATCATGTCAAAAATAAAGCAACAAGAAATTTTTAACTTCGTTGAAAAATATACTTCAAAAAACAAATATGCCCCCTCTTTAGAGGAGATACGGGAGCATTTTAATTTCGCTTCCGTATCTACCGCTCACTATCATATTAAAAATCTCGAAGATGCCGGTCTCTTAAGAAAACAAGGAAATAAGGCGCGAGCAATTACGCTTGATGTTGAGGAAAAAATGGTTCAGGTACCTATTCTCGGCACTATCTCTGCCGGCAGTCCGATTGAAGCGATCGAAGACAGGCAAGAAACTGTGGCTATCTCGCAATCAGCAATCTCAGGTTTCTGCTCAAGCGATATCTATGCGCTGCGAGTACAAGGACAAAGTATGATAGAAGAAGGAGTTAACGATGGAGATATCGTTATTATATTGAGCCGTATAAGCCCCGCTAATGGCGATAAGGTTGTGGCACTGATACGCAGCGAAGAAGTCACCCTAAAAAAGTTTTACCGGGAGAAAGAGAGGATAAGATTACAGCCAGCGAACCATCTTCTCACTCCAATCTATGTAAATCCTGACGAACTCACCATACAAGGACGAGTTTTAATGACAGTGAAAACAGCGGGAAAAATAAAACCTGTACCTTTGATAAAAAACCCATTACCACACAAAAGTCTCACTTCTCATACCGCCAATACTCTTTTTGAAGTCAAAAAACAACCAAAATTCCCTTCAACACGATTTCAAGGAAGCAAAGCAAAACTCTTGCACCAAATTTGGGAACAGGTAAAAGATATAAACTTTGAGTCGGCGATAGATTTGTTTGGCGGTACCGGGTCAGTCGGGTATATGCTTAAAAGCAAAGGTAAACAAGTCTTTTATAACGATTATTTACAATGTAATTACCTAGCGGGACTTGCGCTCATAGAGAATTCAAAAGAAATTTTGGATGAAAACGATATTGATTTTATCTTGTCTGTTCACAGCAATATTGATTATCCTGATTTTATACAAAAAACCTTTCAAGACACGTATTTTACGGACCAAGAAAATAAGTGGCTGGATATTGTTTCTACAAACATCAGGCAAATGAAAAACAAGTACAAACAAGCTCTCGCTTACTACGCCTTGTTTCAGTCTTGTATCATCAAACGACCCTACAATCTTTTTCATAGAAAAAATCTCTATGTTCGTTTTGCGAATGTGGAAAGAAGTTTTGGTAATAAAAGCACATGGGACAAACCGTTTGAGGATCATTTCATCAACTTTGCCAAAGAAGCAAACGATGCTGTCTTTGACAATAAACAGAAAAATAAGGCATTCAATCATGATGCCGTGAAGCTGCCTGCACAAGCAGATCTTGTATATGTAGATACCCCTTATATCTCAAACAAAGGTTCTGCGGTTGATTATTTGGATTTCTATCATTTCCTTGAGGGGGTAAGCGATTATCCGCGCTGGTACAATAAAATCGACTACAAAAGCAAGCACAGAAAATTCAAAACCGAAAAATCGGTTTGGGCGGATAAAAAAAGAATCACTGATGCTTTTGACCAATTGTTTAAAAAGTATAAAGATTCAATCTTGGTGGTATCTTACAGATCAGACGGTGTCCCTTCCCCGGAAGAATTAGCTGCTCTGTTGAAAAAATACAAGAAAGAAGTAAGGGAAGTTTTCAGAAACGATTATAAATACGCATTGAGTAAAAATGGCGATTCGAAAGAAGTACTTATAATCGCTCAATAAACCTATTTTTGTTTTTTCTTCCAAGCCAGATATTCTCCTAAATTGTGATATGGCTGCTCTTTACCCATATCGTGGGCAATTTTTCTTTGCAGAAAATTCCTCCAATAATCTTCAAAAACTTTCTCGCCGTGCTTGGCGAATACGCCTGTACCCCTTCTTAATGTTTCTATATCAGATGATGAACCGAGATTAGCCGTATTTCCGCTCCCAGGTCTATCGGCAGACAACCTGTACTTTTCCTGAACGATAATTTCAATATCTTTAATTACCGGTTTTATTTCATCAATTTTTGTAAGAGGAATAATTTCCCCATCCTTAGAACCTGTTCAAAATCTTTTTAACAACAGCGAGACGTATGCAAAAGCTATC
>CAYRXD010000041.1:0-12018 GCA_964428135.1 uncultured Candidatus Saccharibacteria bacterium
ACTCGCGGGCGATTATGTCGGGAAGAACACGCTTATAGGGGTTGCCAGCAATGCCGCCGATTGGTAGAGAGGGTTTTGTGTGGTATAGTTAAATATGTACTCCTTCGGGAGTTGCGCAAAAGCGGGTCTTGGAAAATTCGAAATCCGAAGCACGAAATCCGAAACAATATCAAAATTCAAAAGTTGAAAAACTAAAACACGAAACACGGTCGGAATGTTTTGAATTTTTTATTTTAGGTATTTGAATTTGTTTCGGATTTCGTGCTTCGAATTTCGAATTTTTTGTGCGGTTGTCTTGAAATACTTTCCCTATGAAAAAAATATTCGCAACTATCATCTTGGCATTCAGCTTTTTTCTTGGCGCTCATACCGCTTTTGCGGGCTTTGGTATTACGCCGCCGTATCTTCGCAGCAACACTCTGACACAAGGGTCGCATTTTACACAGGAGATTATTATTGTCCGCGGCGATCCGGTGGAAGATCTGAAAGCGGAGATTACTCTCAGCGTTCCGGGCATCAACCAATGGATCACTGTGGACAAGGGATTGAACTTCATTCTTCCGAAAGGACAACAGCAGGTGCCCATCACGTTGTCTGTTGATGTTCCGAAAGATGCCGAGTTCGGCGCTTATACGGGAAACATACGCATACGCACTTCTTCTTTTCAAGAGGCTACGACCGGTGTCAGTATCGCGCTCGGCGCTCAAGTCGATGTTGACCTGAAGGTTGTGGACGAGATCTATGACTTTGATGTGAGAAGGGTGGAACTCTCCGAAGCGGAAGAAGGACACAAGGTCTGGTGGCTCGATTTTCCCGGCAAGATAAAATTCTGGATGCATATAGAAAATACGGGAAACGTACCCGTCGCTCCGGAACGGGTTCATTTTGATATTTACAGCAAGGTTGGAGCAAAACTCCTTGAATCGGTCGACAGTACGAACGATATTGAGAAGATCGAACCGTTCGCAACCAAAAAAGTTCTTGCAGAACTTCCCACATGGCTTCCTCCCGGCGGGTACCTCCTTAAATTCTCCGTTTATAAAAAAGACCAAGTTTCAAAATCCGGCGAACTTACATTAAGTATCTTGCCTCGCGGTACGATACCGGGGTATGAGGGCTACGGATTCATGGGGCTTTCTCTTGGGGATAAGTTGAGCGTGATCGGTCCGATCGGCGCGCCGATATTCCTTGGTGGCGGCTATCGCATTATCCGTCCTCGCCGCCGGAGAGCGCCGGGGCGGAGGAAGAAAACTGACATGGAGCAGGAAGAAGAAACTTCTGTGCCGGTGCGCCATCATGAAGCGGTAGCAAAAGCGCCCGTGACGAGGAGGAGTGTGCCGATCTCGCACGGGGCGGTGGTGGATTTGAAGAAGAGAAACAAAGAATAGCTGTTTCTAATTTTCAATTTCCAATTTTTAATTTTCAATCAATTTACAATGTTTCAATTTTCAAATACGACTGACGACAGTTCGTTTGAAACTTGAAAATTTTGTTATTGAAAATTCATTGGAAATTAAAAATTGGAAATTGAAAATTTTTGTGCGATGATTCCAAAATTTTATAAAATCATAATATTTTCAACGGCACTCTTTTTTGTCCCGTCTCTTCAGTCTTCCGCCGCTCCCGCCACCACGACTGTCCAGGTTACCATCTGCGGCGACGGCATTGTCGGATGGGGTGAAGTGTGCGATGTACTGGGAGGCAACGACGGTGCGTATGCCACATCTTTTGCCGGGCATCATTGCAACTCCACATGCACCGCTTTTGCTCCGTACTGTGCCGATCAGATACTTCAAGCGCTGTATGGAGAAGAATGCGATGACGGCAATAATCTTTCCGGAGACAAATGCTCGCTCTCTTGCATTCAAGAAGTTGCGCCGACAGCAACGGGTACTCCGGTGGTTCCTCCTCTGCCGAGCGGCGGAGGAGGATTCGGCGTGCGTGACGGAAATGTGTCGATTAAAAACCAAACGAAGGTGGTAGTCGACGGCAAAGCGTATCCGAGCGCGTATGTGCACATTCTTCAAGATGGAAAACAAGTTGGCATAGTTCCCGCGAACCAAAAAGGAGATTTTCACTACGAGGGAACAGATATTACCCCGGGACCCGTTGTATTTGGTTTTTGGGCGGAAGATACCAAGAAGACCAGGTCGATTACCCTCACCACTACTTTTCAGGTCGTTCAAAATGCCGCCACGACTCTCTCTGGGATTTTCCTTCCCCCCACTATCGAGGCGGATAAAAAAAGCCTGACGCAAGGCAGCGTGCTGGGTATTTCTGGTGAAACGTTGCCGAACGCGCATGTGTTCGCCTATGTTGATTCCGCCCCTGACTCCGCCACGAGTACTGTGGCGCTTGCGAACGGAAAATGGAACATACCCCTCAACACTTCCGCCTTTGCAAATGAGGCGCTCCATGCGGTCAAAGCGCAGAGTGAAACGGTCTTGGCTGACAAAAGCGCAAAGAGAAGCGGTTTTTCACACTCAGCCGGATTTTATGTCGGCACAAAAGAACTGAGCAAAGTTATTTCTCCCGACACGAATCACGACGGCAAAACGAACATCGTCGACTTTTCCGTGCTTTTGTTCTACTGGGGGACGAGCGAAGTGACCGTTGACTTCAACAACGACGGCAAAGTGAATCTCACGGACTTTTCCATATTGCTTTTCAATTGGACAGGGTAGAGGAAAAACACAAAACATAAATTTACAAATCCCAAGCGTCGTTGTGCTTTAAGTACCAACACTGATATAATAAATGGCGTATGAAAACCAAACTTTTCTTTTTGCTTTTTGCTTTCTGCTTTTTGCTTTCTGCCCCGTCCGCTTCCGCGAACGTGAGCGTGTTTCTCGACCCCGCGCATATCTCCGTGAACCCCGCGGGGACATTCGTCGCAAATATCCGCATTGATACGGAAGGGGAGTGCGTGAACGCGATTGATGGAAAAATGAAATTCGACAACACCGTTTTGAAAGCGGTCGATTTCGGGCGCGGGCAGTCGCTCATATCTCTTTGGATCGCTCCGCCGAAGATCGATCAAAGCGCCGGCACCGTTTCTTTCGCGGGCGGCATACCGGGCGGATACTGCGGGCGAGTATCGGGAGATCCGGGGCTCACCAATATCTTGGGGAAGGTTGTTTTTACACCCCTTGGCGGCAGCGCTTTTGTTTCGACGCGCATTGAATTTTCCGATGACTCGGCGGTATTGCGGAATGATGGAGCGGGGACACCGGCGAATGTTTCCTTTGGCGGCACCGATGTCGCCATCAAGACGGGAACCGGCGCACAAGACGAGTGGCTTTCGGATATTCGCTCCGACACGCTCGCGCCCGAAGATTTTGTCATAGAACTCGACAGGGATCCGCTCGCGTATGACGGCAAGTATTTTATCGCTTGGAGTACTATGGATAAGCAGAGCGGTATTGATCATTATGAAGTGTTTGAGACCAATCCATGGAAATTCGGCTTCTTTGATTTTATGGGTATCGGTGAAAAACGCGTCTTCTGGGTACGCGCAGAAAGCCCGTATATTCTGCGGGACCAGAATTTGCGCAGCAAGATCATGGTGAAAGCGGTGGATAAGATCGGGAACGAGCGGATCATGGAGCTTAATCCTGAAACATCGCTCTTGCAAAAGATAGAGATTGATCGCACGTGGAGCGAAATCACGATCTTTTTGTCGGCGTTTGTATTTCTCGTCACCGCATGGCGCGTGCGAAAAAGAAGGACGCCATAAAACATTTGAAAACAACTTGAAAACACTTGAAAACATTTTATGAAATATCTCATTTTTGTTCTTTTATTCCTACTCCCTCACTCGTTGTTCGCGGCAAGCGGCGCGTCTTTGTCTGTTCTTCCGTCTACCGGAAGCTATCAAGTGGGTGATGTCTTTACGGTTTCTATTTTGGTCGCCACTGCCGGGCAGCCTATCAATGCGGTGGAGGGGAAAATCACTTTTAATACTGATGAAATTGAAGTCGCCGGTATTTCCAAAGATAGTTCTATTGTCGGGTCGTGGACGACGGAACCGGCAGTTGACTCTGAAGAAGGGAGTATTGCTTTTGGGGGCGGTATTACTGAAGGCTTCACCGGAGACTCGGGTAAGGTATTTTCGATAGACTTCCGACCGCGAAGGGTTGCGGAAAGTACCGTGCGGTTTAGTACCGGCGCGGCAATACTCGCAAACGATGGATTTGGAACGAATCTCATAGAGAGCATGAATGCGGGCGCATATGTCTTCACGGCGAAAGAAGTGATACCTGTGATCGTGCAAAGCGGAGTCTCAGAACCCGAACCTCTGGTTTTGGGCGCTTCCACGTCGACTCCTTTTTCTGCCACTACTTCGACAGAAGCGATATCTCTCGTTTCTTCAAGCCACCCTGACCAGAATAAGTGGTACAGCGAAAGCACCGCCGGATTTTCGTGGACGCTTCCTCCCGGAGTGAACGCCGTGCGTCTTTCTGTAAACGCAAAACCCGATGCGGCCCCGACGAAACTGTACAGTCCCGCTATCGCAGAGAGGGTTGTCAAGGATACAAGCGACGGCATTTCATACTTTCATCTCCGGGCGCGCACGGAAAATGGCTGGGGAGAATCTGTCCATTATCGTTTCCAGACCGATACGGAACAGCCGGAAAAATTTCAAATAGCGCAAGCAAGCACTACCGGTATGTTCGGATTTATTTTTACGGCGGAAGACAGAACCTCGGGAATAGAAAAGTATCTTGTTCAGATAGACGGCGGACCGGAAACGGAGTGGAAGGATGACGGGAGCCGCGCGTACATTCCGGAGGTGCAGAGTTCCGGCGACCATATTCTTTCGGTTAAAGCTTTGGACATGGCGGGGAATTTCGCAACAAGCTCGATCGCGTTTACCCTTGATCCTGTTCCCGCGCCGACAATCACTGACTTTCCAAAAACACTTTCACCCGGAAACATCCTGTACTTGAGAGGCGTCGCGATGCCGCATGCCGCTGTTTTTGTGCGGGTCTCAAAAGACGGCGAACGGGAAAGGGAACATTTCGTTACCGCCGCGCCGGACGGTTCATTTACTTTTATTATGGAAGGAAAAGCGGAAGATGGGGTATATAGTATTTATACCGAACAGGTATTCGGCGGCACCAGAAGTTCGTCTTCGGAAAACATTGTTATTCCGGTGAATCAGCCGGAGATCATTCTTTTTGGAAAAATTGCGGTAAGGTATTTATCCGTACTCATTCCGCTTGTGACTCTTATACTGCTCCTTATTTTTGTGCTTGCCTTCGGGTGGCACCGATGGAAGATCTTCCGTATGGACATACAGAAGGAGCTCGAAAAAGCCGAAGCGGTTTCAAGAAAATCATTTTCAGATCTGAAAAAAGAGATCAATGAAGACGAGCGTATTTTTGAAGAAGATGCGTCGGAAGGGAAAACAAAAAAAGAAGCAGTCAAACGTCTCAAAAAAAGCATTGATGCCGCGGAAGAGGAGGTTGAGAAAGACCTTGCTGTTGTCAAACAAAAAGTGAAACGAACCGTGAAAGCCAAAAGGGTCGGGTAATTGAAGTTGATCTTACTGCAAAAGAAAAATACTCAAGTCGCTTGTGCTCACTTTCCCGTCTCCGTTCAGGTCGTAGCGCGGATCATAGCTTTTGAAGTAGCCCGCAATCCAGATGCCGAGGTCGGTGAAGTTCACGATTCCGTCCGCGTTGAGGTCAGGCGATGTTTGTGATTTTGGGCGGATTGTGTAGGATATGCCGTTTTTCACCGGGAAAAGTATCGTGCCTTTTCCGTCGTAAGCCGCGAAGAGTGCGGAGTCAAATCGCATCTCCGCAACCCCCGGTTTTTTGGCGATGAAAGCGATATTCAAGATTTTGCCATTGCCGGTGAATCCGCCGGGGTCTAAGGTGCCGCCGCCCCACGCCGCTCGGCCCGCGGTGTTGGAGAAAGAAGGTTCTTTCGACCAGAGGTCGATGATTGAACCATCGCGGGATATGTCCGCAATCTCTATGATGTCTGTCGGAAAAGAAATCGTCGCTTCAACGGCGTTTATCGGGGTGTCGGTAGCGATTATGACATCGGCAAAGAAAACCTCTCCGGCGGTCGGAGAGTATTTTTCCCCGACGGGAACGAGCGAAACACTTTCGCGCGGCACCCATCCGTCATTTGCCGGCACCACCAAGATATTCATTCCGAAGAACAGAAAAAAAAGAAACGGCGTTGTGTACGCTATTTTCCGTTTGTGTTTTTTAATGAGATGCCGCACAAAAAGGATTGGAGATTATAACAAACCCTTAACTTTTACGATCAATGCGTCAAGAGACATATCGGCTTTTTCGATATAGTCTGCCACGCCGTATGCTTTCACTTGTTCGATCAGCCCTACGCCTTTGACGAGATTCGACATGATGAGCACCTTTGCGGTTTTTCCCCATTCGTCTTTGCGCAGTTCCGTCAAAAGCGCGATGCCGTCCATTTGAGGAAGCATGAGATCAAGCAATATCGCATCCGGGTGTTCGTTCAGGGCGGATGCCAGTCCGCCTTGCCCGCCTGTCGCTTCAATGGCACGCCATCCTTCGGCGTTTATTCGATCAGCGAGCACTTTTCTCAAAGCACTGTCGTCTTCAATGACGAGCACGGTCTTTTTTTTGAAGAGTTTGAGTGCGGAGTCGGCAAAATGTTTCATATTATGATTATACCATAACATATGGTATCATTGAAAACGATTATCCACAATGAAATTTATTTTATTCTTCATCCTCCTCGCTCTGGCGGCATTTTTTTCCAGCGCAGAAACGGCATATTTCAGCATCAGACCGAGCCAGATCCGGCTCATGCGGGAAAAAAAGAAAAAAGGCGCCGATCTGGCGCATCGGCTCAAAAAAGAACCCGAACGGCTTCTGATAACCATCCTTATCGGAAACAATATCGCGCAATTTTCCGCGGCAAGCATTGCAACGGTGCTTGGTTTTGAGTATTTCGGTTCTCTCGGCGCCGGCATTGCCACCGGACTGATCACGTTTGTAAGCTTGGTTTTCGGCGACATTATTCCGAAAACCACCGCTATCGCGCGCAATACCGCTCTCGTGCGCCGCTACTCGAAGCCGCTCTATTTTTTCTTTGTGCTTTTTTACCCGCTCGTATGGTTTTTACTCAAGTTGCAGAATGCGTTGAGCGAATTTTTGAACATAAAGCATCAGGCGATCGTGAGCGAAGAGGAGATCCGCGTTATGAGTCGGCTCGGAGCGGAGCACGGCGCTATTGAGTACAGCGAGCATGAAATGATAGAAAATGTGTTCAAGTTCGATGACGTGAAAGTGGGGAGCATTATGACCCCAACGGCAAAGATGGAAGCACTCCAAGCCGATGTCCCCATTGATAATGTCGCGCACTTCGTGTCCGTCTCCGGTTACTCGCGTTTTCCCGTGGAAGAAGACGGAAGGTTCATCGGCTACATTCACGTCAACCAGATCATGCGCGCGCTCAACTCCGACGAGCGAGACGAGCCGCTCCGCAAGTTTATTTCCCCGATAAAATCGGTAAGCGAGAATACGATCGTGGAAAAAGTATTTCGTTCCATGCAGAAAAGCAAATCCCACATGTATTTGGTGCATGCGGAAAACGACACGGAAGAAATCGTCGGATTGGTGACCATGGAAAACGTGCTGGAAGAAATCGTCGGCGAGATCAAGGATGAGACGGATGATTAAAAACCCCTCGCTTCAATGTTTATCGAAGCGAGGGTGGTGTTAAAGATGTACGGCAATGTCAAAGACTGTATGGCTCCATGCGGCTGTCGTGAAACCGCGCCATAAAAATATCGCTGAAAAGAACATTTCCCCATACACGCGGTACAAAAACGGATACACGGTGAAAGAGTCTTGAAGCGGACCGGCATAGTGCGTCCATGCGGACAGTACCGAAACGAAAACGACTGCTGTGACGCGAGCAAGCGCGCCCGGAACGTGTGCCAGCCGCAGCAGTGAGAGTGCGCCCGCTAAGAGAATGACGCGATACAAGAGCTCCTCGTAGAATCCCGATCCAAAAGCATGTATCGCTTGGAGGACGCTGAGAGGTTCGCTTTGTGCGGCGATCATTTCCGTGTGCCCCGCCAAAAGATAAAACACGATACCGGTGAGCCATGATGTCGCCATCATTACGGCGAGTCCGCCAAAGAGCGCTTCAATCAAAGTAAGGAAGACGAAAGACGGGCGAGGGAGACCCATAAAACCGTATTTTTTCCTGTCGCGATATAACGCACCCGATACGCACAGAGCCAACAGAAATGCGGCAGTGGTTTGAGGTAATACCCCGAACAGCGTACCAATGTCGTAAAGTGTTTTTTCGGCACCGTTTATGATCCACAGCGCCGCTCCGGCATTAAGAACGGAATTTCCGACGGTATAAATGAGAAAGAGCGGTATCGTCAGATATATGTGGTATGTGTTGGTGCGGGATACATCGCGGTAAGTCGAGGGGGTTTGTATCTCGACGGAGGGAATAATCGGTGTGTTCATATGAACCTCACAATTTGCGTGAAAGAGCTGATACGAGTATACCGGAACTTTTACATTTGTCAAGTTGACAAATACATTTTTGTAGCACATTATCGGGGCTGGTAGCATAACTTTGACAGAGGAGTATTCCAAATGTTTAAAAAAATTCGCGTTCGATTATGTATCGCGCTTATCGCTTATGCGGCGCTTGTGTATGCCGTCTGGTGGACGCTCACCCCGCTGTATCATGGAGAGGAAATTACCTATTCACAATTTATGGAAAAGGTGGCGCTTAATGATGTCTCACAGGTTGGTTTTGAAGATTCGGCAATTGTCATAAAAGACAGTCGCGGCAAAGACTTTGTGACCGGAAATCCCGCCCCCTACAGCAATGGCGCGCTGATTGCGCGTCTTCAGGAGAAAGGCGTGGATGTTCAGTCGCCGGTGCCGGGAAAACCGCTCGGCAGCATATTTATTATGTGGTTTCCAATGCTCTTGTTGGTAGGCGTGTGGGTCTGGTATATGAATGTGCAACAAGGAGGAGCTATGGGCCGTGCGGGCATGCTCTTCGGCAAGAGTAAAGCGCGGCTGCTCAAGGAAGGTGAAGTGCCGGTAACTTTTGACGATGTGGCGGGGTGTGAAGAAGCCAAAGAAGAAGTCAAAGAAGTCGTTGACTTCCTGAAGGACCCGAGCAAATTTCAAAAGCTTCACGCTCAAATGCCGCGCGGCGTGCTCATGGTCGGACCTCCGGGTACGGGAAAAACGCTTCTTGCGCGAGCCATCGCGGGAGAAGCGAAAGTTCCGTTTTTCACGATTTCCGGCGCGGACTTCGTGGAAATGTTCGTCGGCGTGGGTGCCGCTCGCGTGCGCGACATGTTTGAACAAGCGAAAAAAGCGGCGCCGTGTATCATTTTTATTGATGAAATTGACGCCGCGGGCAGGTCGAGAGGAGCGGGTTTGGGCGGCGGACACGATGAAAAAGAACAGACATTAAATCAGCTTCTTACGGAGATGGACGGCTTTACGCCCAATGCGGGCATTATTGTCATCGCCGCCACGAATCGTCCTGACGTTCTTGATAAAGCCCTGCTTCGTCCGGGACGTTTTGATCGCCAGGTAACGATCGGGCTTCCCGATGTGCGCGGGCGCGAAGCGATACTTAAGGTACACTTGAAAGATGTACCGGTGTCCGATGATGCAGACCTTCAGGTTGTCGCTCGCGGAATTCCCGGATCTTCCGGCGCCGATATCAAAAATCTTGTGAATGAAGCGGCGATCCTTGCCACTCGCGACAATCAGGACGTCATCGGTATGAGGTATTTTGAAAAGGCGCGGGATAAGATATTCATGGGACCGGAGCGCAAAGGAATGGTGATGAGCAAGGAAGAGAAACTGAACACCGCTTACCATGAAGCTGGACATGCGATTGTCGGGAAATTGGTTCCCGAACATGACCCGGTACACAAAGTGAGCATCATACCGCACGGACGCGCGCTTGGTATCACGATGTTTTTGCCGGAATGCGACCAGTACAGTATAAGCAAGCAGAAAATGGAAAGTCAAATATCTTCCCTCTTTGGCGGACGAATTGCCGAAGAAATGATTCTGGGCAAAGAAAAAGTAACTACCGGCGCCTCAAATGACATCGAGCGTGCGACGGAGATTGCGAGAAACATGGTAACCAGATGGGGGTTTTCCAGCCATTTGGGACCGATCGCTTACGCGGAAGAAGAAGGAGAAGTATTTCTCGGTCGTTCGGTGACGATGCACAAATCGATTTCCGAAGAAACCGCTCGCAAGATTGACGAAGAGATCCGCGCTGTCATTGATCGCAATTACGGCAGAGCCGAGCGTATCCTTGAGGAACATCGGGATAAGCTTGACGCGATGACCGAATTGCTCCTCCGTGACGAAACCATAGACGCGAATCAGATTGATGAGATAATGAATGGCGTGAGCATGTAAATATAGCAGCCGTCTCAAATAGAGACGGCTGCTTTTTTCTAAAACATCACAAGAAGCGCGGCAACAAAACCTATGGCGGCCTTTCCCAAAAAATACGTCCCGATTACCCAAAAAAGCATGCCGAGAATAATGGAAGGATAATACAAACTCGATTGTTCGCCGATAGCGTACGATCCAAGCCTCCCGCCGGAGTAAAAACAAAACAAAGGGATAACAAACAGTGTAAAAGTGAGATATGCCGCCAATGAGAGCTTCGGAAACGGCGATACGTATGGCAGAATATTCGCAATGACGAATATCACTCCGAAAAACAGTACGGTGTCGCATATCGTTTCTCTTTTGCATCGGTAGAGCCATAAGGTACGTCTCACAAAAATAACGGCAAAAAACCCATAGAAGAAAACGAGAATAATCCACACGAAAGGCAGGTATGACAGCACGCCTCCGATGAATCGAAAGATGCCGAAATTAACGTTGAGTATGCTATCGGAGCCGAGAAGTGCCGCAAAGGCCAGAGCGAGTACGAGAATTTTTGTGATGTCCGCATTTTTGTCGATTTTTGGCAGTATGGTGTTGAACATACCGTTCTCCTCTTGTTCGGGCGGTGTAAAAGAAACATCGCAAAGCAGTTACGAAAGTTTTGCTTTGATCTGAGTATACATTACCGAATTTTTTTATCCTTTTCAATCTCCCCGTTGTTATAGAGGTAATTGAAATACAATAAACGGATTTTTAAGTCAACTTTGACTTTTGGCATGATTTTGAAGACAATGGAAGGAAAGAAATAATTTTTTAATAATTAATTTCATAATTTTCTTTATGGCAAACGTGGACAAAAGCACAGAGACGGGGAATAACAAGACTCAGAGCGCGGTAGTCGCAGCTTTGGTTATAGGGCTTCTTGTGGGCTTCTTCATCGGACGATCCTGGGGTGAAACGCCAGATGATGAAGATTCCGACAACGGTATAAAAATTGAAGAGACGGCGAGTACGACAAAAGACGCTGATGTTTCTGTGAAGGCGGAAGGAGCGGCTGAGGGCGCAAAAGAAACAAAGAAAGAAGCGCCTGCGTCTGTGAGCAATACAAGTATTACCGGCACTCTCGCCGTGGCAGATCAACAGCCGGGTGCGAGCGCGAGCGTTTCAAAGGTGACTTTGAGTGCCGCAGGATGGGTGGTGGTGCGGGAAGACACCGGCAGCGGAATGGGGAATATCCTCGGTGCGCAGTGGCTGCCGACCGGTACTCATGAGAATGTAACGGTAGACCTGCTCCGTAAAACCGAAGCAAAGAAAAATTACTTCGTCGTATTGCACGGCGACAACGGCGACAAGAAGTTCGACAAAGCGGCAGATTTGGAGATTGTGATCGGCGGCAAAGCGGTTTCCGGAGTTTTTTCGGCAAAGTAATACATCCAATGTAAAATAAAAACACCTTACATTCTGTGTAGGTGTTTTTATTTTGCTGGAATAGTTTGCTTCGTTACTGCGCCGGGCAAATAAGCGGTATGCGGGACGGTTTTCTTTTTTCTAAATAAAAAAACACCAAGAAGCTCCTCGCATTTTTTACAAACAAGATTTTTCT
>CAYRXD010000042.1:0-11993 GCA_964428135.1 uncultured Candidatus Saccharibacteria bacterium
GGTTGCCGAGAGTGTTTTGCTTGATTCACGCCTGTATGTTGATATGTTTCCGCTTGTACGGCAAATACAAATTGCCGCCGATGGCGCCAAGGGAACCGCCGCACGCCTCGCCGGAATGGAGCCGCCGAAGATGGACGACGATGAAAAAACTTTTGCGGAACTCCGAACACGCCTCGAAAAAACAGTGGAGTTTCTTGAGACGCTCAAACCGGAACAATTCGAAAATTCCGCCGACGCAGAAATTCGTCTTCCCTACTACCCGGGAAAATATTTCCTCGGCGCCGACTATCTCCCTCACTCCGGTCTCCCGAATTTCTTTTTCCACCTCACCACCGCCTACGGCATTTTGCGCCATCTTGGGGTGGATATCGGAAAAGCGGATTATATCGGCAATGTTCCTTCGCATGCGGAGTAAAAGTATAGAAATATGCCCGTAGCTCTCAATATCCAAAATCTCAAGAAGACCTATTCAAACGGCGTTGCCGCCCTGAAAGGCGTATCTCTCTCGGTGGAAGAGGGTGATTTTTTTGCGCTCTTGGGGCCGAATGGGGCGGGGAAATCCACGCTTATCGGCATTGTGTCCGGACTCGTGAACAAAACCGAGGGCGAGGTAATGGTGAATGGGGTTTCGATTGATGTGGACATCGCGCGCGCAAAACTGGGTATCGGCGTCGTGCCGCAGGAATTTAATTTCGGAATTTTTGAAAAAGTGATTGATATCGTGGTGAATCAAGCGGGGTACTACGGCATCCCGCGCCGCATCGCACTACCGAGCGCGGAAAAATATTTGAAACAACTCGGGTTATGGGAAAAGCGCAATGACACGGCGCGAGCGCTTTCGGGCGGGATGAAGCGTCGACTCATGATTGCGCGCGGGCTCGTGCATGAACCGAAATTTCTCATTCTCGATGAACCGACGGCTGGAGTTGATGTCGAACTTCGGCACGGCATGTGGGAATTTTTGGAAGAACTCAACAAAAGCGGCATTACCATCATTCTCACCACGCACTATCTTGAAGAAGCCGAGCAGCTCTGCCGCAATGTCGCCATCATCAATAAAGGCGAGATTGTGGAGATGGGCTCGATTAAAAAACTTCTCGCCGAAATGCCGGAGGAATCCATCGTGATAGACCTTGATAAGCCGATTGAGAAAATCGCGCTTGAGAAACTCGCTCCTTTCCAACCAAAAGCCCTCGACGGCGACACCATTGAACTCACCACCTCAAAAGAGCACACACTCAACCATGCCGTACTCGCACTCCATAATCTCGGATACACGCTGAAAAGTTTACGGAATAAAGCGAATCGATTGGAGGAATTTTTTATTAAGAAAACCCAACAATAATATGAACTCCTACGCCCTTTGGATATCCTACAAAACCATCACCAAAAAAGAGGTGACGCGATTTTTGCGCGTGTGGAGCCAGACGCTTCTTCCTCCCGTAATTACCATGTCGCTCTACTTTGTGATTTTCGGAAAATTCATCGGCTCGCAAATTTCAAATATAAACGGCTTTTCCTACATGGAGTTCATCGTGCCGGGGCTCGTTATGATGTCGGTCATTACGAGTTCGTTTATGAATACTATTTCATCTTTTTATTTTTCAAAATTCCAAAAAACAATCGAGGAGATTATGGTGTCCCCCACTCCGTACTATATTGTCATTTTTGGGTACGTGACGGGCGGCGTTCTGCGCGGGCTTCTCACCGGCGCCATCGTGCTTGCTGTTGCGCTCTTCTTCACCCATATCGCCATTCACAATATCCTCTTCACACTCCTCGTCGTCCTTCTCACCTCGATTATTTTTTCGCTCGCGGGACTTATCAACGGCGTCCTCGCCACAAGCTTCGACGGCATTTCCATCGTCCCGACATTCGTGCTTACTCCGCTCACGTACCTCGGCGGCGTATTCTATTCCATTCACGCCCTCCCGCCCGTATGGCAAAAAGTCTCCCTCTTTAATCCCATCCTCTACATGGTCAACGGTTTCCGCTACGGCTTCCTCGGCGTAAGCGATGTGAGCTTAAGTCTCTCCGTCGGAATCCTCCTCGCCTTCGTCGCCATTTTCTTCGCCGCATCCTGGTGGCTCTTCAAGACAGGGCGAGGGTTGCGGAGTTAATAGCAAACGAAATTTAAAAAAACTGTTTTGAAGTACCTCGTTTTGTGATACTATTTGAGCATTATTACATTTTCAAAAAATCATGCTTGACCTATCCGACTTTGAGGACATAAAAGAAAAAGGCGAATCCGTTTACAAAATGATTGGTTCCGTAAACTGTCCTTTCTTGAAAGACAAAATTGTTTTTAATTCACACGGTTTGGAGTACTTGAAATTCAAACGACGAGAGAACGTCCGTACACAGGAAGATCAGTACATGCGTTTTAAGCTTATTCATTTGGCGCCTGAAATATTGAAGATGTCGCATACGCTTCAAGGTGTTTGGGAAACGAAAAAATTTGAACGAGTCCGCACACACAGCCGAACAGAAAATGTTTTAAAACCCGTAAGTTAGTTTGAATTTATTGCCGTGGTAAAACAAAACCGAGTAAAAATCATCGTAAAGCAAATTGACGGCGGAGAAAAGCATTTTTGGAGCATTATCCCATTTTGGGGAATGAATCAAAACACCAGAGAAAGAATCTTGCACGACGGCATTCCGGAAGAAGATTAAAAACAAAAAACACCGCGATTGCGGTGTTTTTTGTTAGCGTTTGGCTACAGCTTGAGAGCCGTGAGAGGGCGAACCCTCCAAACGCCATTTTATAGCAAATGGCGAGAAGAAAGTCAAACGGCATTGTGGATAAATTTGTATCCCCTCCCGCCTGAGAAGTAAAAATAAGAGCAGTGCTCCGTACTCTCATAGTTTGACAAAAAATATAAAAAATGCTTAACTTTTAATCGGTGGCAGTCATTCGGCTGTCCGTTCACAAAAAGAGGTATGGGGCTATGTTAACGCTTCAGACGGCGGGGTATCTGCTTGGTTCGTTCATTTTTGGTTTTCTGGTTGTAGCGGCTACTAAGTACGGTAAAAATTTATCGCTTGGGCCAAAAACTGTGGTTTTCGTTATTATAGCGAGCTTCGTTATGACTGCCGCAGACGCGGTTTCGTCTGGAACTCGCTTCGGCGTATTCGCAGATTTTAGTACCTTGATTCTGTTTACCTACGGTTTCAGTGTTGCCGTTGTCGGACATTTTTTCTCCCCGCACAGATTTTTCCAAAAAGAATTTTGGCAAGGGTTTAGAGAATCCATCGTAAAAGCGACATTCTCTAGCTAATCGCTACAAAAATCAAAATTACCGCTTTCCATCCCGAGAAGCGGTTTTTTGCTGTCACTAAATCCCCCGGAAAAACATCTCCCGGTCTTTTTTGAAAATTCCTTCGGTGATGTGGAAAATGCAAAAAATATAGTAGGCGAAAAATAACGGGGATGACACCGCGAAACGCTCTTTTGTTTTGTGATTGGCGTTCCTGTCTTATTTAATCAAGCAAGAAAAACGCTGAGATAAAAGCCCCAAGCCAACACGCCATCGAAATGCCGCCGCTTATAAAAAGCGGGGCTTTTTCTTTTTTAGTGAGGCTTTTGTACGAGCGGCGCGTCATTATCGGCATGAGCTTTCCGAGCGCAAAACCGTTTATAATAAGGCACGCGACGAAAAACATTTTAAGTCGGAACGCGGGGATTGAGGGCAAGATGTCACGGTCTCCCCAAAAAAGAAAGAATCCGGTGACAATCATGAGTCCAAGCCCCGCCCACATTCTATGGTGATAGTGCTTGAGTTTCTCGCCATCGAGTGTTTCTTTTTTCCCGGCGTACCACATGAATGCCTCTCTTTCGGAAAGAAAGATTGTGTACGCGACAAAACAAAGAGACAGGAGGTGAAAAATAAGCATTATATATGTCTATTGTACCGTGAGTGTTCCTTTCATCCCCTTCGTTCGGTGGTCGCCGACGGAGCAATAATATTCGAATGTACCGGCTTTGTTTGCAACAAACTCAAGCGCTTCTTCCTCTCCCGTTTTAATCTTTTTTGTTGCCGCGCCAAACTCATCTATTTTCCAGTCATGCATTCCGCCGGAGTTTTTAAAAGTGATTTTTACGGTATCGCCGAGATTGACGGCGATGGTCGCCGGATCAAACATAAAGCTGCTGCCTCTGACAGTGAATTCTTTTACTGCCGGAGCGGTGATTTCGTTTTCAACCGTAGTTGTTTTCATTTCTTCCGCTGTCGGCGCGGTCGGAGTATCGGTACCCGCCGTTTCGTTTTCTGCCGCCACCGGCTCGTTTTCCGGAACTGACCGAGCGGGTTTCTTGGCAAACAGCAAAGCTCCTCCCCAAGCGAGTAAAACAATAACGGCTATAATTATTTTGTTCATGGTTTTTATTGTTATGATTGAATAAAAAGACTTAGGAACCATGAATAAGGAATGAGGCGACGACGATATATTCCTGATTCCTTATTCATACCGCAACGCCTCAATCGGATTCAAACTCGCCGCCCGGCGCGCCGGATAGTACCCGAAGACAATCCCTATTCCCGCCGATACGCCGAACGCAAGCAGTACGGAAGAAAGCGAAATGGTTGTCTGTAATATCCCAAAGTAGGTAATCCCGAACGATTTGTTTGTATGTGATTTTATACGATGAATGAAGCCCTTTTGGTGCAAACAGGTGAAAACAAGCAAATATCAGTACGCTTGGATTTTCATGATAATCCTGTTTCTTTGTCCGAGCAAGATTTGAAAAAACTCAGCGGTGAGGGTCGGTAAGATCACCGCTGAAATTATAAAAGAAAATATGCTACTTTGAAAACAAAAAGGCACCTCGGGCCCGTTTCGGGTTGAGGTGCTGTAATTTTATAATTTTAGAAGTTATCATCTTATGTTTAACAAATGTTCAGTAAGCGCACCGGTGACATCCCTACCGTACCCATCATGGGCAATGGGAGATGTTCCTTATACATTCCAACAAAACAGTATGAACACCGAAAACATTTGTTCTTTGGAAGGTATTCCGACCACATGAACCACGATGTCGTTAAATATGGTGAGCCTTCTTCGCTATCTTTCTTAAAGTGAAAACGCGGGTGAAAGCCAACTGTTGAGTCTTCAAACGGTGAAGAATTGTTGATGCCGACACAAGGTGTCCCTCCGGAAAGGAAACGTGCCAGCGACAAATCTCCCCAGCTTGGAGCTGTACCGTCCCATCTCGTAATCTCTATGTATGGCACACCGTATTTTGGTGTGGCGGGGCAATTGAGACAATGATATTTACAATTCGACCGAACTGACACGTTGCACAATAACGGCGGCTGAACTCTGTCATGAAATGTTGCATTGTAACCAAAATAACGCAACAATTCAATCGCACCCTCAGGCGGTTTGCGTGTGCCTTGCGCACAAACTTCTTTGATTGAGCACGTATCGCATCCTGCGAACTGCGGAGCCAAGTAATATGGCGAAAGAGTATGACTGTGTTGCAGTCCGGCGATGGAGCAATGTGTACTTCGCCAAAAACCGATGCCGAGTTTTTCACACTCTTTTTGCAAATATTCCGTGATTTCCGGTTTCATTAATTTCACCTGTGGGAGCCATTTAATATCATCAAAACCAGGAAAAGATTGAAGACCAGAATCACTAATTACCGAATTGTCTCCGCGAAAACCGGAAGCCACCACCGCATGGCAACCGTTTTCGGCACTTTTTGCAACGATATCTCCCAGTATTTCGTGAGAATCATTTATGCCGGTAATGATTGGTCGAACATAAGCGATAACCGTAGCACCTGCATCGCGGGCAACTCTCATGGTTTTAAACCGACTGAGCAGAGATACCGGCTCTATCTCATGAGGCAGACCGGAAACCGATGAAAACACAATCAAATTGAGCGCTTGTGTCCAATGCGGTAATCTTTCTTTCCACCATTTTGTATCCAGATTGCCTTTGGTAACAATGGCAACCGGACCCTCGTGATTATCGGAAGCTAATGTATTGAGTTTTCTTTCTGTGGATTCTCTCAATATCGCCGGATCTGCCAATCCATTGATGCACACTGGTAACTTTTGTAAAAGTTTTTTAAACAAGGTTTTCACTTTAGTCACTCCACGGTTTTACGTCATGAATAAAAAACCGCGGAACAGTTTCAGTGATTCCAATTTCGTAATACCCCGAAGCAAATTCTTCTCGCCCCAAATAGCTGTCCCCGGTTCTTGGTAGTATGCGCAAGCTTTCATACAACAGTTCACGAATGTCTTTTTCCGGAAAAGTGTATATGAATCTCCCAAGAAATACATCTTGAGAAATGCAAAACTTTGGCACAGCACCGCCACGCGTTACCGCTTCCGCTTCTCCGGATACAAACTCGGCACTTACAGACCCCGCGTTTGTTCCTTTTTCAGTAATAATAACGCTACCATGGAACACCAGCTTCGGCGCCACAGACATTGTTAACTGAAACCGTTCGGGGTTTTTCAGACATTCCAATTTCTTGCAAACCCGATACAGATCTTTCCGTGTTACGTCTTTGTATCTCATGACAGGTCCTTGCCTATTTACCAACGAATCAACATAGACATGGTATCCCGAATATCGCAACGAGGCGACAATGGAGTCCATGAGCATTTCCTTTCTTTCCAAAAACACCTCGAGGGGTTCAGAAAAGAAAGGTACGTGCGGAAGTTCCATTTTCACGATTCTCGCCATAATTTCATATCTCGGTTCATTAAATTTAAAACCGGTTTTTACACCATTTAAGGCTCGCGCCCAATATTCTTGACTGCTTATTGTGTTCATTTCTATTCCCCATTTCAAATTTCAAGATTAGTTAAATCTACGTCTAGAATATTACATTTATAATAATTTGTCAAGTGGTGTTGTCCCTGAATCCGGAAATTCCAAAACCTGTGTATTACCGCCCTGAAACGCAAAAAGGAGCGCGGTATAATGAATAAGTACCAACTAATTCATTTAAAAACCATGCTCCCTTTGCAATTACATCATATCGTTGATTTGTATTGTTGGATAGATGATGACGCGGTCACACCGACTCGCGTCCCCGCGCGAGGAAGGTCGCCTGTGCTTTCTCCCGCCGAAGTGATTACCGCGTTTTTGTGGTCGACTATGGTGCTTCAACAAAAGAATTTGAAAGATGTGCATAGAATGCTCACGGTCTATCATCGCGGCGACTTCAAAAATCTTCCCGCGTACAATGCTTTTGTCGACGAAGTGCACCGCGCACTGCCGCTTTGTTTTGAACTGCTCACGCAATTGCTTTCTTCGACCGAAGCCGTTCGCATCATGGATGCCACGATGCTCCCCGTGTGCAAACTCCACCGCGTTGATTCATACAAAGTGGCTAAAAATATAGCCGCATTTGGTAAAAACTGGCAGGGCTGGCATTTTGGATTCAAACTGCACGTGAGCGTATCTCTTGACGGTCGGCTCTGCGGAATGGCTCTCACAAACGCTTCCGTCTATGATGCGCAAATGGAACACTTGCTCTTGAACGAACACACTCGCTTGGCTGTCGGCGATACGCTCTACGGAGCATCGGTTATGAGAAAAAGAATGTGGCGAAGATACGGCACGGTCATTATCGCTCCGCCTCATCCGAAGCAGAAGAAAAAGATGGTCGCTCCGTGGCAGATTGAACTTTTGAATGTTCGTTCAAAGATTGAAACGGTGTTTGATTATCTGAAAGAACACTTGCATCTTGTGTCGTCGTTCCCTCGTTCGGTATCGGGGTATTTGGTGCATTACGTGCGCATTCTGCTGGCGTATCAAATTATGGCTCTGTGTAGGGTTGGATGAATTTCCGGATTCAGGGATCCACCACTTGCCAAAATTCACAAAAAAAGATATAAAAGAGAACAAATTCGTTCTTGTACATCAATGATATAAAAGGAGAAAAACAATGAAAACAGTGTGCGGTACGCTTCTGTACAAAAAAGACGTTCATACGCCATGGCAGATCCGCGTTGATAACCATACATTCGATCTTTGGAAAAAAGTCGAGTCAAAATTTTGGGCGCTTGCCGGTCATCGTGTCATAAGAGAAGATGGCGTGCTTTCCTTTTCTCTTACACTGGACGCCGAGACGGATTGGGTGTTTTATCACGAGTCAAGGGAAGAAATGATTCTCAAAAATGTAATTACCCGTAAATGTTTTAATGTCGCCGATCATCTTGATCGTCTTTTTAACCTCTTAGACGGAAGGACGGTTCAAGTTGAAGCAGACAACGAACATTTCAAAATTTTCGCCGCCGAAACTGAAACACAACAGTAGTGCGCAGTTCCAACCGCCCGAAACAGGGCGGTTGTTTTTTGACTTTTGGAACATTCAATGGTACCATATACGCATATGAGATTCCTCCTCCGCTCAAAGATTCATAAAGCCACCGTTACCGGCGCGGATGTGTCCTATGTCGGAAGCATTACCGTGGACGAAGACCTTCTGGAAAAAGCGGGATTCTTTGCTGGAGAAAAAGCGCAAGTGGTCAGTAACACGTCTGGCGCACGGCTTGAAACCTACATCATCGCCGGAGAAAGAGGCTCGGGTATCATGCAGATCAACGGCGCGGCATCGCACCTCATTAAAAAAGGAGAGGAAATAATCATCATGGGATATGAACTTGCCGATTCGCCCATCGTCGCCAAAAGTATCCTTGTGGATAAAAATAATAAGTTTGTCCAATATTTGTGATTATTCGGTTTTTAAGATCTGTAAATCCTAGCATATGCGGAAGTTTACAGATTTATTGAACACAAAAAATTTTGGCTTACGTCCGTCGTACATCTCCGTGCTTTCTGACATGAAGCCGGTCGCCAAGCATGAATCCTTCCCGTTCAACCCTCTCGCGCACTTTTTCAAGCGCCGCATCAAGCTCCTCCGTGCTCTTCCCTTCCGGTGAAATATAAATGCGGTCTTTTGGTACGCCTTCAAGCAATGGTAAATAATCTCGCACGATCTCGTCAATATCTTTTTCGTCGCGAACAACGAATTTAAAATACGTATTCGCTTTTTTGAATACCTCAAGCGCCTCCGGTTTTATCCTTTTTTCTTTCGGAACGCCGGAGTTCTCTAATTTCGGCGAACAATTAAACTGCACGTTTTCCGGCAATCCTTCAGATGGAGGAATCGTACCGTTCGTTTCTATTTCAATATCCCAGTCCTGAAACTCCGGGCGAGCAAGCAGTTCTCGGATTTTTCCCGCCTGAAGCAATGGTTCTCCGCCGGTTATAACCATCCGAGGAGACGGTATGTCCTCGCCCTCTTCATCTTTGTGTTCTTCTTGATATTTCTTTAATCCATTTCCCCATTCATCCCGTATCTCTCGCGCCGCTTTTTCAATGTCCCACTTTTCGCGCTCCTCGCGATATTCTTTCATGTCCTTATTCCACGTGTAAGGCGTATCACACCACTCGCAATCAAGGTTGCAGTGATGAAGCCGAAAAAACACCGCGGGCGCGCCCGCTGTCGCGCCCTCTCCTTGCTCGGCAAAGAACACTCGATCGCCCGAGACAAAGAATTCTTTTTTGGGAAAATTATTTTCCCCTGACACCAAAGGTTTTTCCATTTGGGAATAGCGGCTTAACTCAAGTTATAGTTCTCGCAAGCAAAAACATACTGCTCGATAAAAATTTTCTTGAAAGCTTCCAGAGAATTTTGTTCGTAAAAAACCAATACGGCTTCTCGGTACTCTTTTTCGTCCACCCCTCGATATGAAAGCGGCGCGTAATCATGGCTTGCTAAAATGGCGTTCGAAAAAAGTCTGGATGTTCTCTTGTTTCCGTCCTCAAACGGCTGTATATAAGAAATTCCTAAAATTGAAAGTAAGGATTTTGAAAAAACGTTTGTTATGGAGCGCAGAACTTCAATGAGTTTTTTTGTCTCCTCTTCAATTTGGCTCGGCAGAGATAAGGGCAAATAACTCGTGCCGGTAATTCCAACCGCGCTTTTCCGGAGTCCGCGGTTCACCCCCGATCCTTCAACTAAAAGCCGGTGGATACTTTCCAATTCCCGAAAAGAAATTATCTCTTTTCCCAGATTTTTACACTCTATAATGTAAGTGAATGCTTTTTTGTGATTCAAAATCATCGCCGCTTCTTCTTTTGTATTATGAGAAGACTCAATACCTTCTCTGATGAGTTTTTCGGTATCCAAAAGGGTGTAGGTATTCCCTTCTATTTTTGAAGACTTCCAAGACAGCTCGATGATAAATCTTTCCAGTTCTTTTTTATGAATGGTTTCGCTTGTCCCTTTTGCCTTTTCGATAAATTCTTTTGTTGCGTCGTTTAATTTTTCCAATTCATCCGCGGTAAAAATTTCTTCTTTCCCTAAAATATCCAGAATTTTGAAATTATATTTTTGAAGCGCTTTTCTTTCATACTCCTCTTTTTTTGAGTACTCATCCAAATTAAAATTCCGATGAAGAAGCCCGTAATCGCTTAACGCATATTTCAGATTTCTCCCCGCGCCTACTTTTTTTATATACCCTTGCTCTGCTAAAAAATTCAAATCTCTTTTTGTGGTCGCCAAAGAAACCTTTTCCCCGAGAGAAAAGCCGGTTACTTCACTGATTTTGAATTCTTTAGCAAATTCAAAAGGTAACAACAAATCCTCTTGTCTTTTATTCATAGTTTTTACTTTCTTTCGTTTGCTCATATATGCCTTTATATTAGCTCATCGTGAGCCAAAGTCAAGCCTGTTTTGAGCCAATAGCGGTAAAATTATCCCGTCTTTAACTGAATTAGTGACTCTGTCTCTTTTTCGCATTCAGACATTCACAAAACTGGCCGCTTCAACACTTCTTTCACTATCGGCAAAAGCGAGAGAAAGATGATGCCGAGAATAAGAGGGAGAAGGTATCGGTCAATGTCCGGTATCATGCTCCCTAAAAAATACCCGCCGAGCGGCAAGGTTATTCCCCAGAGCGCTCCTCCGATAAGATTATACGCAAGGAACGTTTTATAGCGCATTTCACCGACGCCGGCGAGAGTGGGAACAAAGGTGCGCACGACCGGGACAAACCGCGCAAGAACGATGGCTTTCACTCCGTAGTTTGCAAAAAATTTCTTAGTCTTTTCCACATGCGAACGGCGAAAGAAAAAAGAGTCTTTTTTATTAAAAAGTTTTTCTCCCGCTTTTTTCCCGATAAAATACCCGGCGTTATCCCCGAGCACGGCTGCCAAAAAAATGAGCGGCACAAGCGCCCATATATTGAGCGCGCCCGCAGATGCAAGGATTCCGGCGGTAAAAAGCAGGCTGTCGCCGGGGAAGAAAAAACCAATCAAAAGCCCGGATTCCGCGAAGACAATGGCGAATATGCCAAGATACCCGGCGGCGGTAACAAGTGCGACAATATCGAACATTTTTCCATGGTAGCACAAATCGCACCGACTCGCTATCTCGAAATTGGCGATGTTGTTTTAGCGTTTGCGCGAATCTTTTTTGAAAGAAAGGCGGACTCGGCAGGACGAAACAATGTGTCCGGGGAAATGGATTCGCCCTGCCCCAGCTTCTGTGTCCCGCCCGCATGGGGAGAGTGCGGGCGGGACTTCGGATTCGCTAAGAAAATTTTAAATCGCCCATAAAATAACTTTTGCCTTTTCTAAAACTTGCTTAACACTTTGATTATGGCGATGAACTTTCTCTAATGCTAGATGCGCTTGTTTCTTGGTAATAAATCCAACCGTAACTTCCCGTGCAAGCCGTGAACTATCTGGATGAAATCCGAGCATTTTTCTCGCCTTGTTTTCTGCTGCTCTCGCAAATAAACAAGAGTTCGCGTTTGATTCAATCAATCTTTCTCCTCGCGGAATTTTCCAACCCAACTTTCTTAAAATTTTTTCTGTGTCTTTGATTTTGCGTTGAAGTAAAAAGGGTAAATGCACGATATAAACAGGCGGCTTATTTTTGAATGGTTGCAATTTTCTTATTGCCGAGAAAACAAACTTTTTAGATTCACTATTTTGGCTCAATCCAGCCCATTCAT
>CAYRXD010000043.1:0-11796 GCA_964428135.1 uncultured Candidatus Saccharibacteria bacterium
AAAGGGGAGGAACAGTTTCAGAAAATTCTGTTTGAAGATGTACGACTTCCGCATCCGTCCAAATGGGATGGAAAATGGAGATTCGTTCTTTTCGACATTCCCATCAATCACACCAAAGCGCGCGAAGCGCTCAGATGGCGGCTCAAAGCGCTCGGTTTCTATCAATATCAAAAAAGCGTATGGGTATACCCGCATCCGTGTGAAAAAGAAATACTCTACGTCGCCGATTTTTTCGGCGTCGGAAAGTTTGTGGAAACTCTCGAAGTCATCCGTATCTCGAACGACACAGAACTCAAAAAGCATTTCAAGGTATAATTCTCGTCCCCCGTGTGTCTATAGCAAATTCTAGCATATGCTAGAATTTGCTATATTGAGTTGCGGGAGATGTTTCGTGTTTCAAAAGAATTTTTTGAGCGCTTTTTCAAACTCTTCCGCGGGGAGCGGTTTACTGAAGTGGTATCCTTGAAATACATTGCATCCGAGTGACTTGAGGAAAGAGAACTGTTCTTTTGTTTCAACGCCTTCGGCGACGATTTCAAGCGAAAGAGCGCGTCCCAAAGAAATAATAGCTTTGACAATAGAGGAATCGGATTCGTCGGTGACGCATGTATCTACGAACGACTTGTCTATCTTCAGCCGATCGAACGGAAAACGCTTCAGGTAAGCGAGCGACGAGTACCCCGTGCCGAAATCATCAATACTCAGGCTGATACCCATGTCTTTGATGGCCTTGAGTTTGACGAGAGCGGAGCCGGTATTTTCCATCGCTATGCTTTCCGTGATTTCAACTTCAAAAAATTTCGGAGCAAGAGCGCTTTCTTCCAAAGCCGCTTCGAGTGTTCTCAAAAAGTTATCTTCCGAAAATTGTCGGCTTGAGACATTGACGGAAATTCGGGACGGCAAAAGCCCCGCCGAAAGCCACTGGCGATATTGCGTTGCCGCATCTTTCATCATGCGCGTTCCGAGCGCTATGATCTGGCCGCTTTCTTCCGCGAGCGGTATGAATTTCTCCGGTGAAAGGGGGTCGCGCCCGAGGCGGGACCATCTCGCGAGCGCTTCCGCCCCCGCGAAATTTCCGCGCTCGTCAAACATCGGCTGATAGTATGACACGATCTCGCCGCGCGTGATCGCTTCGCGCAGACGCCCTTCCATGCGGAGTTTGTCGTAGAGTTCAGCGTTCATTTCCGGGTCATATGTTCGATACTTATTTCTTCCTCCTTCTTTTGCGGCATGGAGAGCCGCATCCGCTTTTCGGAGGAGGGAAGATATATCATCCCCGTCGTCGGGAAATACGGCTATTCCCATGCTCACCGTGATCTCGAAAACATCGCGATCTATGCGTATCGGTTTTTTCATGAGCGCGAGGATTTTTTCCGCCACTTCTCCGATACTCAGATCCAAGGAGAGGTCTGTGGCGAGTATGACGAATTCATCGCCGCCCCATCGCGCGACAATGTCTTCCGCGCTCATGGCGGACGTGATGCGTTTCGCCATTTCTTTGAGCACTGTGTCGCCTGCATGATGACCCATTGTGTCGTTGATCGCTTTGAAACGATCCAAATCGAGAAAGAAAAGAGCCATTTTGCTTTTCTGGCGCATGGCTATCCCGCGCGCTTCAATAAAGCGCTCTTCCAGCGCCCTTCTGTTCGGAAGGAATGTCAGTCCGTCGTGAAATGCCTGGTATTCGAGGGCTTCTTCGGCGCGTTCTCTTTTGTGCCGCTCTTCCCGGTCGGAGAGCGCCCGCTCTACGGAAGATCCGAGGCGTTTCATGTTGTCTTTTAAGATATAATCGGTCGCGCCCGCCTTCAATGTCTCAATGGCGCGCTCCTCGCCGATAGCGCCGGAAACAAAAATGAACGGAGTTTTCGGGCATTTTTGGAGAGCAATTTTCAAAGCGGTTATGCCGTCAAAAGACGGAAGACTGTAATCCGCCAATATGACGTCCGGCTTGCATGCCTCAATCTCGTTTTCGAATTCTTCGCGCGTTTCCACTCTCCTCATTCGAAAGTCAAGCCCAGATTGTTTAAGCGCATATGCGGCAAGTTCGGCATGTGCGGGCACGTCTTCGAGTATGAGAATGAAAAGCTTCTCATGGGCGTTCATGTTTTGTTTATATTTAAAACGGGCGGTTCGTTCAAAAGGAGCCAATAGAAACCGAGATCGGATACCGCCGCGGTGAATTTTTCGAAATCCACCGGTTTCACAATGTAGCTGTTTGCCCCGAGCTCGTAGCTTTTGAAACGATCTCGTTCTTCTCCGGAAGACGTGAGGACGACAACCGGGATCATTTTTGTACGCGGATCGGACTTTATCCGCTTGAGCACTTCAAGCCCGGAAACTTTCGGCAGTTTCAGGTCGAGCAGAATGACTTTCGGAATCGAGTTTATATCTCGTCCCGTGTATTGTTTTTCTGCGAAGAGATACAAAAGCGCTTCTTCGCCATCCATGACCGTCTGTACATGATTAGAAAGATTGTGTTTTTTTAAAGCGCGCAGAGTCAGCTCCCGATCGTTCGGGTTGTCTTCAACGAGAAGTATTTCTATGCCATTTTGTGAGTAGTCCGGGTCCATAATCATTATGTTGAGCATCACTTCGTTGCCGTTTGCGATGCGGGAAGAGTGAAAGAAAATTTCGCCCCTTCGCTTACTTTTCCAACCCCCCATACCTTTCCTCCGTGCCGGCGAATGATGTGAGCGACAATTGCAAGCCCTACTCCGGTTCCTTCAAAATCTTCGGAGGAATGAAGCCTCTGGAATACCCCGAAAAGTTTGTCGGCGTATTGCATGTCAAAACCGGCCCCATTATCTTCTACTGAGTATTCGACCTCGCCGTCTTTTTTTGCGCCTGAAACGACTATACTCGGAGACTGTTTGTTTTTCGTGAATTTTATCGCGTTTGAAAGGAGATTCATCCACACCTGGCGCACAAGGGAAGGGTCGCAGAGCGCTTCCGGTAAATATCTTATATCTATGGCTATTTTTCGTTCGGGAAAGGAGGCGATAAGCGTATTCCAGACGGCAAGAACCAGCTCGCGCATATTCGTGTTTTCAGCTTTTATGGCTTGCCGTCCGAGGCGGGAAAGAGTCAAAATATCGTCTATGAGTTTTCCCATCTCTTGCGCGCCGGTCCGGATGTTGCCGAGGAACCTTTTTCCATCTGCATCAAGTTTGTCCGCGTATTCTTCAACGAGTATTTTTGAAAAACCGTCTATTGTCCGAAGCGGCGCGCGAAGATCGTGCGAGATGGAGTAGCTGAAAGATTCCAGCTCTTTGTTCACGCGAAGAATTTCGTCTTCCACTTTTTTCTTTTCGGTAATATCGCGCACAACGAACACTGTTTGTCGAAGCTGTTCCAGAGAGGTCGCGGTAATTTCCAGGAATGCGAGCTCGTTTTCTTTTTCTCGCCCGCTTTCTTTTTGAAATGAATATGGTCCGCCGCGAAATCCCGGCGCGCGAAGATCCGTTTCCGAGACGGCATGGTTCGCCGTCTGGTCATTTTTTGACAGGGGAAATATCTCAAGCAGCGGTTTTCCCAAGAGATAAAGCCGTGTCTTGCCGAGCAGTTTGGCGAAAGCGTCATTTGCAAACACGACTCGCATTTTTTCATCCGTAACAACGACACCCTCGGCGAGAGTGCTCATCACCATATCCATCCACGCCGCGGATCGCCGCAGCTCCAAGATCAATTCTTTCGTTTTTTGAGCCGATTGAATCATGTGCTTTGTCATAGAACGACAGGGCGGAGAATTTCGTCGACCGTTTGAGGATAACCTGACGGTTCCATGCCGTCACTGTAAGCGCACACGGTGAAATTTTCCTTAACGCCAAGATTCTTTATATGAAATTCATGCAGGCGGTATAGTTTTACAAAATGATACAAGAGAAAGGTCGAAAGAAAAAATACAAAAATGCAATAAAAATTTATATGAAACAAAACAATAGCGGGCACATCGCCATATGGGTTATTGTCGCGCTGGTTATAGGCGCAATCGGCGGCTACTTTTTTGCGGACATCTCCGGCGCTTCTTTGGCGGGAAATAAGGTTTCGACATCAACTGCTCCGCAGAGTTCTTCTTCCGCGACTCCGGCGATGGAAAATACCGCTCCGGCGGGGACGGATGAGTGGAAAATACAAAACGCGATGAGCGCGGCGCAGGTTTCGATTTCAAAGGATGCGACCGTGCTCGACTGGCCCGCCGCGGAGGGCGGCGAATTCCGCGAGCTTCGCAAAGGGGCAAATAAGTGGACATGCGTTCCGGACTTGCCGACCTCGCCCGGCAACGACCCGATTTGCGTTGATGATATGGCGATGCAGTGGTTTCAGGCGTACATGAAGCACGAAACTCCGAAGATAGCGCAAGCGGGCATCGGGTACATGTTGCAAGGGGGTTCGGACCCTTCCAACACCGATCCTTATGCCACCGCCCCGGAGCCCGGAGAAGATTGGATGACGGCGCCGCCGCACATCATGATATTCCCAAGCGAAAAATTGGACAAAAAAGTCTATGAAACCGAGATGAACGGGGGACCATGGATTATGTGGGCGGATACGCCGTATCAACACTTGATGGTGCCGGTACAGTAAAAAAAATCGCCCCGCTCTCAAACAGCGGGGCGATTAGTGATAACTCTCTAGTCCCAATACGCTCTTTATCTTGTCGGACACTTTTTGCGGAGTGACGTCGGCTTTTGTTATGACGTCAAGAGCGCCGAGCGCTTGTCCGGCTTCCGTATCTCCTTCCCGCCCCCCGAGGTTGGTAAGAAAAATGACGGGTATGTCTTTCAGTTTCGGATCATCTTTCATTTCCACCGCCACTTCTATTCCGTCTTTTTTCGGCATAAGAATATCAAGAAGCGCGATGTCGAGATGTTCTTTCCGCGCAATGCGGAGCGCTTCTTCTCCGTTGTCGACAAGGAAAACCTGGAATCCTTCCATTGTGAATTTTGTCTTATACATCTCGGCGAGGACGGAGTCGTCCTCCGCAAGAAGAATCTTTTTGTTGTGATCCGGCTTCTTATCGGGTTGTGTCATGAAGATAAAATGTTTTTATATTTTCAACTATATCGTTCATGTCATGCTGCGCTTTATGGAAACAGGCGACCGCGCCGAGTTTTCCCGCCTTCGCGCGCAGACAATCGTCTTCGGTTTTTGAGCTTGCAAGAATGAAGACGGGAACGTTTTGCCACTTTTCAGCTTTTCGCAGGGCTTCGAAGACTTCGAATCCGCGGGGCACATGAAGCATGAGATCGAGCAGAACGACATCCGGCGGCGGTTCGTCGAAGTATTCCATTGCTTTTGCGCCATCGGACAACAGAACGGCATCCCACCCTTCTTTTTTGAATTTTATTCCGTACGCTTTGAGGAGAAGCAGGTCGTCCTCAATAATCAATATCGTGGGAATGTTTTTGGCATCGTTTGTCATGATGGTAGTATATCACAGCATTCTTTTGCGTATCAATCCCCGATGATCTCTTTCAGCGCCGCAAGGGTAATCGGTTTGACGTAATGAAAGTCAAAACCGGCGCGGAGAGCATTTTCAGTATCTGTTTTTTGTCCGAAGCCGGTCAGGGCGACGAGTTTCGTATTTGCAAAATCGGGGTCGCTTCTCATGCGCGTTGCAACCTCATACCCGTCCATTTCCGGCATGGCGATGTCTATGAACGCCATGTCGGGGGGCGTTTCTTTACCAACGCGAATCGCGTCCTTGCCGTTGTATGCTATCTGCACGCTTCGCCCGAGAGCGGTCAGGAGTTTGCCAAGCGAATCGGCGGCATCTTGGTTGTCATCCGCTACCAAAATGCGTTTTGCCGGTGTTTTTTGTTTCGCTGTCGGAGATGCGTCTTTCGGAGATTTGCGCGGCGGCGGGAGATTATTATTGACCCACAAGTGGAGTGTAAATTCGCTGCCTTTATTCGCTCCTTCGCTTTGTGCCGTTACGGTACCGCCGTGAAGAATTGCAAGCCGCTTTGCGAGGAACAACCCGATTCCCATACCGCTTTTTGTTTTGTCTTTCAGCCTGTCCGCTTGCGCGAAGAGATCGAATATCTTCGGCAGAACCTCCGACGTTATCCCCATGCCGTTGTCTTTGACGGCGATGCGCATCTCGTCTCTCCCGTCTCCGTCTTTTCCGCGCGCCATAATAACCCCGATCTTTCCTCCGGGATTCGTGTATTTTGCGGCATTAAAAATAAGATTGACCAGTACCTGCTCAATGCGGAGCGGGTCCGCTATAAGAATTTGCTGTTCATCGGGGAGATGGAGTGAGAGCGAATGCCCGCGTTTCGTAACGAAAAATTCAGTAGCAAGAACCGCATGGCGGACGACTTCGCGAATATCAACATATTCGGGGATAAGTTCGATTTTCCCGTAGAGGATCCGCGAGACATCAAGGAGATCTTTCAAGAGGCGCATCATCTGCTCGGCTTGGCGTCCGATGATGTTGAAGGTGTCTTCTGTTTCCACGCCGCCGAAACCCCGGAGCCGCGCTTCTTCGACAGTGGCGATAATGTGAGCCAAAGGGTTACGGAGAACGAGCGAGAGAATCACAAGGAACTCGCCGGTCCGCCGGCCGCCTTCCGCGACTGTGTTGGTTCGTTCGCGCAATTCTTCCTCAAGGCGTTTTCGCTCCGCCACCTCTTTCACGAGCGCGGTATTCACTTCGACCAATTTGTGCGTGCGGTCTTTCATGTCGTTTTTCATGCTGCCGTATTCCTTTTCGCGGAGCGCTTCAAGTTCTTTGAGTTTGGTGATGTCGCGAATCACGAAAAGAATTTTTTCCGCTTCTCCTTTTTTCGGTGCGGCGGCCGTTTTCTCTCGTATGCGCCGCGCCGAGAGCGACATAACTCTTTTTCCGATGCGGGGAAAGTCGTGAGCCACCTCGATATTGACCATCTTTATTTTTGAAGAGAGCATGCGTTTGAGCGGATCGGTAATTTCCGGGACATTCCACTGTCCATCCCCGAGTTCCCAGAACAGGCGGTCTTTGGTTTCTTGCTCCGACACATCGAAATCTTTATAGAACGCCCAATTCGCCGCTTGTACGCGCAAGGTTTTCCCGAGCACGACCATCGGTTCGCCGATGGTATCTATGACGGACTCCGCGAAATTGCGGGCATTCCCTACCTGTTCCATCAAATTTTTCAGGTCGCTGTTTTTTTCATTGAGTTCGAGATTCCGTTCTCCGAGTTCCGAGTTCACGGTTGTCAGCTCTTCGTTGGTTGACTGCAGTTCTTCGTGCGCGGTTTCGAGTTCTTCGTTCGCGCTTTGCAGTTCTTCGTTTGAGGACATGACCTCCTCGTTCGCGCTCCGGAGTTCCTCGTTCGTCGTTTCTTGCCGCTCTATCAGCGACTGGAGATATTCGGCGGTGTTCGTGAGTTCTTCGCGGAGTTTCGCGATCTCGCGATTTTTTTCGTCCGAAATTTCAAATTCGGCGTTTTTGTTCGCGCGGGTGTTTGCCTCTCCCGTTTTTTCTCCCGGATGTTTCTCTCGCTGTCCATGGCGCCGTTCATGAAAGAGTATCAAAAAGTATTTTTCCTCCGACCCCGGCATGCAAAGCGGTATGGCTTCAATATCGGTTTTTTTGTACCCCGTTTCTCCGGGGTGAATTACCTCTTTTCGCGCCGGTCTTCCTGTTTTTCTCGCTTCGTCGAGCGCTCCGGTGAGAGGGAGAAGAAAGTCTTTGCGCACCATTTTTAACACATTGAATGTCGCGCGTCCGGGCATGGGCTCCAAATATGCGCCCGTATTGCCGCGAAACTGGAGTATCGTCATGTCGCGGGTTATGACGACTCCGGCGGGCGAGTGTTTTGAAAGGATGATGGCATCAGCTTCCTTTTCGATATTTCTTCCGGCGGGGAAAGCATCGGCTTCTTTCTTTGGCATCGGGTTTTCCGCATGCGCATTCACCGTAAACTCGAAACGAAAGGGCGATACGGCCGCTTTTCTTGAATATATCTTGTATTTTTTATCCGCTTCGCCGAAAAGGTCTTGAAATCCGGAAATGCTTTCCGACGTTCCGAGCACGAGAAACCCCTTCGGCTTCAGGGCGAAATGAAAGAGAGGAAACGCTTTTTTCTGAAGCTCGGCATCGAAGTAGATGAGCACGTTCCGGCAGCTGATGATGTCAATTCTCGAAAACGGGGTGTCTTTGACCATGTTGTGCTTCGTGAAGACGCACATATTGCGTATGGTTTTGCTGACCTCGTATTTTTGCGCAATGCCCGGAACTTTCGTGAAAAATCTCCGCAACCGCTCGGGCGACACCCGCGCTTCGATTTCTTTGCCGTATTGCCCGCGGCGCGCTTCCTTGAGCGCCGCTTCGCTTACATCCGTGCCGAAAAACTGCACCGGGACGGTTTTCTTCTTCCGTTCCAAAAATTCAATGAGCGACATGGCGAGAGAGTAGACTTCTTCTCCCGTGGAACAGCCGGGGACCCATATCCGAATGGCGTTGTTTTGTTCCCTATGGCGCAAAAGCGGCGGGAATACGCGGCGCTTCAAAGATTGAAAGAGCGGAGGATCGCGGAAAAATTCCGTCACATGGATGAGGATGTCTTCGGAAAGGCTTGCCGCTTCTTCCGGGTGCTCGCGCACGTATGCGGCGTAGCGCGAAAGTTCTTCCACCTTTCGCAGTTTCATTCGCCGCGCAATCCGCCGCTTGACAGTTCCTTCTTTGTAGGCGGAGAAATCTATGTTGCTCGCGCGCTCAAGCAACCCGATAATTTCGCGCAAATGCGCGTCCGTGGGCAAGCGCGCCGGAGCGTTTTTTTGCACGGGCTGCATGGATTGTCCGAGTGCGGGAGAAACCGGCGATGTTTCCCTCAATGTTCCTTTTGCCGAAAGTTTTTTGGCGATTTTCCCCGGAGATAAAACATACAGAACCGCGCCGCTTTCAATCGCGCTCTCGGGCATTCCCGGATGGGTCGCGATTTTCGGGTCTTCCGCGAACGTCGCGCCGCCCTGCTCGCGGATGGCTTCCAGGCCTTTCGTGCCGTCCTTTCCGGTTCCCGAAAGTATCACGCCGACGGCTTTCTCTTTCTTCGCTCGCGCGAGGGAAGAGAAAAAGAAGTCAATCGGGAGGAAATGCTCTTCTCCTTTCGGCTCGCGGAGTTTCAGGGTATTTTTCGAGAGCGCGACATAGGCGTGCGCCGGCGCGACGTATATATGCCCCGGGAGAACGGGTGTGGCGCCCGTTATTTCCGAAAGAGGCAAGGAAGTCTGCCGGGCGAGTATTTCGGGCAGCATGCTTTTGGGTTTCTCTGAAAGATGTTGGACGATGACGATCGCATACTTTACGCCGTGCGGAATGTTTTTTAAAAGGAGCGAGAGCGCTTCAAGCCCGCCCGCGGACGCCCCGATGCCGACAATGCGAAAATCCTTCGCATTGCCGATATTTTGAGATTTTTTCGCTTTTGTTTTCTCTGCCGCGTTCTCTGTTGCTCGCTCTTGTGTCATTGGCTTATAATAGTACAAAATGATAAAAAAACAATAAGAATTTCAGATGAAGGTGAGATGAAGTTTCATCCCCCGTTCATTTTTTACATTTTTTGTTTGAGCGGAAGAACGACCTCAAAGACGGCGCCTTTCCCGGTGCCTTCGCTTGAGGCGGTTATCGTACCGCCATGAAGTTCGGCGAGCGCTTTCGCGAGGGCGAGTGCGATCCCGAGTCGGCGGTTCGCCATTCCGAGCGATTTTTTGTCTTGGGAAAACAGCGTGAAAATCTTCGGCAGCATTTTCGCCGATATGCCGATACCGCTGTCTTTTACGGTAATCACCGCTTTTTCGTTTTCCATCCGCCCGCGTAAGGATATTTGACCTCCTTCGGGAGTGTATTTCACCGCATTGTTCAAAAGATTGACGATTATTTGCTCAATGCGGAGTGCGTCTCCCTCTATAACGATCGGGTCTTCCGGGAAAGAAACGGAAAGGGTATGACCGCATTTTTCCATGAACGGGCGGACTGTTTCTATTGCCGATTTCATGACGTTTCCAACATCAACCGATCGTATCTCAAGATCGATCTTTTGGTACGCGAGGCGCGACACGTCCAGAAGGTCTTTCAAAAGCCGCGCCAGTACGTTTGTCTGACGCTCAAGAACTTCAAGATGTTTTTTAAGTTCCGGGTTGTCTCCGTGCGTCATGCGGAGCATTTCCACGGTGCTCATGATAGGCGCCAGCGGATTTCGGAGTTCGTGGGAGAGCGTCGCTAAAAACTGGTCGCGGTGATTAACTTCTTCCGTGAGTGCGTTATTCGCGCGGTGGAGTTCCTCGGTTCTTTCCGCGACCTTGTTTTCCATTTCATGGCGCGCTTGTTCAAGGTCGTTTTCCAATTTTTTCCTTTTCGTGATATCGAGACCTTCCGCGATGATAAAGGCGGTTTTTCCATCTTTCCCCGCAACGGGAACGAGTCCGAAGTTGATCCATAAGAGCGATGTTCCGAATACGAGAATTTGTTCGTCGTACTGGACGGGTTCTCCGGAAACCGCACGCTCGAAAGCGTCGCGGACACGAGCGCTGACATGCGGGTCGAAGGTAAACCACGCTCCTTCGAGAAAGTTAGTTTTCATGAGATCTTCATGCATAAGCCCAGCCGCCTCCTCAGTCGCCTGGCTTACCGCGAGGAGAGATCCGTCTGGTGCCACTTTCGCCGTAAAGATGGACATGTGATCAATATACTCTTGGAGTTCGTGCGCGCGGATGCCGAGTTTTTCGGCTTGTTCGGATATTTTTTCATGGAGAAGCAGGCTCAATTTTTTCCATTCTTCGACGGCTTTCTCTTTTTCAAACATAATGAGGGCGACTGCCATGCTGGCGACTGCCATAATTCCCACGAATATCCGAGAGAAAAACAATCCGGTTTCGGGATTTTCAAAATTCGCGAACGGACCCATTCCGTGGACCGTGCCGAGGATTGAAATTGCCGAGAGGAGGAGCGTCATGATCGCCGCTCCCGGCTGATAGAACCGAACCGCCGCAAGCAGCGTGAAAGGAGGAAGGAACACGCCGAGGTAGGGAATGGTGTTGTTAAAAATAATAAAACCTGCGAGAGCGCTCGACAAAAACAGCACCCCCGCTTCCGCGAGGCGCTTGCTGTCTTGATTGATCGCCTTCACATGAGGCCATACCAAGAAAACCGGCGCGAACACAAGCACCCCCAAAGCGTCGCCGACCCACCAGATACGGAAGAAAGAGAAAAAATCACCCCACGAAGAAACTGAAATACTGTTTGCGAGCGCCAAACTGCCGACGCCGATAAATGCGCTTGCGAGTGTCGGGAGCATGGCGCCGTACAGAACGAACCAAACGTAATCCCGCACTTTGAGAAAAGATGCGTCGAACCCTTTTACCGTGCAGAGCAAGAGTACGCCGATGACGGCGGCAAGCGTATTGCCGAGCGCTATTTCGAGAGACGAAAGAAGGAGTCCGCTTGCCCAAAAATTAATCGCAAAAGCGCCGAGAAATATCCCCGGCCAGAGATTCCAGCCGAAGAGAAGCAATGCGGCAAGCGCGATCCCCGCGGCGGGCCAGACGAGACTGATCTGTTCTGCGGAATAGGTGAGCGTGAGCCCGAATTTCGCGGACACAAAATACGCCGCGCACAAAATCGCGGCACGGAAAAGGTATGTGAAAATGCGGTTCTCTATGCGCATGGAATGATAATGATATAGGTAAAATTATACCATACATTGCCGTAAAAAATATCCACCGTTCAATCATCTAAAATGATTTGACGCGGCTTCTCGCCCCTTGCCTCCAACCCCAACCCATGCTACGCTACCGACGCTACCGAAAGCTCAG
>CAYRXD010000044.1:0-11648 GCA_964428135.1 uncultured Candidatus Saccharibacteria bacterium
AGCCCTTCTCTGTCGCCGAAGTCTTCACCGGCCGCCCCGGCAAATACGTCCCGCTCCAAGAAACCATCCGCGGCTTTAAAGAGATACTGGAAGGCAAGCACGACGACAAATCCGAAGGCGCGTTTTATATGGTTGGGGGGATTGATGAAGTAACGGAACGATAGAACAGCAGAACAACGGAACAAACGAACAATAGATCAATAAACACATGAATCCTAAAAAACAAAACCTTCGAGAAGATGTTGAGAGGAAAGCCGATGAGTATGCTCATGCAGTTTATAAATTTACAAAGAAGTTTCCAAAAGATGAAGTTTATGGAATAACTTCGCAACTTCGAAGATCGGCGACTTCAGTGCCGATTAATCTTATTGAAGGATACGCAAGGGCTAAAGAAAGTCCGAAAACATATACTCACTTTATCTGGATTTCTTATGGCTCCCTCAAGGAATCACAATATATTTTATCATTTTCATTTAAAGAAGGATATTTAATAAAAGAAGAACTCGATTATTTGGACGGAATAGCAAATCAAATTGGCGCGATGTTGTGGACATTGGCAATAAAAAGTTAATACTCATCGTTTCGGCGCTCTATTGTTCGATTGTTCAGTTGTTCTCCTCTATTTACTTACTTTATGACCCAATTTAATTTAGAAATAATTACACAGGAGCAGACCCTCCTAAAAGCGGAGGTGGAATCGCTGTATGTCTCGACGATTGACGGCGATATTACCGTGCTTGCCCGACATACGCCGTATGTGAGTGTTTTGAAGCCGGGGGAGATTATCATTAAGAAAGACGGCAAGGAAGAGTCCTTTGCCTGTACGGGCGGGATTCTTGAGATTACGCCGGAGAAAACCGTCATCCTCGCAGACTCCGCGGTGCGTTCCGATGAAATAGACGAGGAGGAGGCGCAAAAAGCAAAAGAAGCGGCGGAGAAACTCATGGCGGGCAAGCTTGAAAGCCGTGAAAGTGCGGAGACTCTCGCCGCTCTCGAACGCGCATTGCTCCACCTTAATATCGCTCAAAAAAGACGCCACCGTCGCGGATAAAATTCAAATGGCATTGACACGATGGTGTCTCTGTGATATACAAAGAATATGAAGAATCAAATATCCATCTCAAATGTTCACTTCGGCGCAAAGACCTTTTTTGGCGCTTTGTATCGTTTTTGGGCTATTCCGACAGCACCCGCAATGGTTGCCGTGTGCCCGGTTTCCCTTGAAAGGGCTGGAAGTTTTTCTCACTTTTATCGTATGCAAAGAACATAATTTGCACACAGCTTAACAAAGGTAAGAAAAACGTCCTGCTCTTTAGAAACAGGATGTTTTTTGTTCTTTGCTATTAAAATAGGAGGCTTTTTATGTCTGACGCGAAAGAAGACGGCGACGTCTTGGAATTTTCTCTTTTCACGAAAGGGATCGGAATGTTATGGAAGCTCCTCTACGAAGAGAAGCGGCGTGTCGTTTTGATCGTACTGTTCCTGGTGCTTCTTACCATTCTTAATCTCGCTTTTCTCTATTTATTGAAGCTTGTTTTTGATGAAATAACCGAAGTATTTACCGTAAAAGAGGTAAGCCCAGCGTTATTTTACATCGTTCTCGGAATGGCATGTGTGAAAGTTTTGGAGTTGATCCTGTATCACTTCGTGAAAGAACCGATGTTTTTGAAAGTCATCATACGGCTCGAAAATCTTTGGCCGATGCTCGCTCAAAAAAAGCTTCTGGCACTTTCGTTCGAATACCACGAAAAAGAAAATACGGGGAAAAAGATCGCCAAGATCAGCAAAGGCTGTGACAAAATGGTGGATATTATCGCAAATATCTTCTGGGTGGTCCTCCCGCAGCTCTTATACTTGGCGATAAATACCGCGGTCATTCTGTTTCTGGATTGGCGAATCGGTCTCTTGTTTTTGATACCGCTTTTTGCAGCCGCAGTATTAAATCTGAAGTGCTACAAGAAGTTTGCTCCGGAATGGGAAAGGTATGAAAAGAAAAAAGAGGTTTCCGTCGGGTATTTCTGCCAGTCTCTCATCAACGTTAGCACCGTGCAAAACTTCGTAAAAGAAGAAGGGGAGGGAGAGCGATTCTCCGCCGTTCGGCGCGATATGGAATCCCTTGATTCGGACGTATCAATCCGAATGCAGAGATATTTTTTTGCCATCAGCGCGGTGTTTCAGCTTTTCTTTGTTTTGATGATACTCTGCGGCGCATACTTCGTTTTTCTCGGAGAGATCTCTGCGGGTACGATAGTGTATGTCATAGCGACGGGCAATGCGACGGTCCAAGGATTTTGGAACCTGGTACAGGCATATGTGAAAATCATGAAAAACTTCGTTGCCGTGATTCGCATGAAAGAACTGCTCGACGAAGAAGAAACGATAGCGGATACAGAGCAAGCTCATATTCCGACTGCCTACATGGGGCACTTTTGTTTTCAAGACGTTTCTTTTGCCTATCAAGGAAAAGAAGGCGATGTTCTTCGCGGTATTTCTCTCGACATCAAACCGGGAGAAATGGCGGCGCTCGTCGGACGGTCGGGGGGAGGAAAGACGACGATCATGCGGCTTTTGTCGCGCGTAAGCGATCCGACGCAAGGAGTGCTCACTCTTGATGGAAAAGACATACGGGATCTCCCTCGCGATTGGTATCGCGGACTGTTTGCGACAGTCTCTCAGAACGTCGAAATCTTCGACGACACGATCAGCGCGAATGTAGCGTACGCTTTTCCGGAAGCGCCGAAAGAGGAAGTGTGCTCTGCGATTCGTGCGGCTCATCTCAGCGTTGTTTTGGAAGATGAAAATAAGTTTCCGGACGGAATACAGACTTGTGTCGGAGACCGCGGCGTCAGGTTCTCCGGAGGAGAATGCCAGCGCGTCGGTATCGCGCGGGCGCTCATCGCCCTCAATCACGGCGCGAAAGTGCTGCTTCTTGATGAAGCGACGTCGAATCTTGACAGCGAATCCGAACGTGCGATACAGGATGTCGTCAGCGTTCTTCGGAACGCGACGAATGTTTCCATCGTGGTCATTGCGCACCGCCTCTCGACGATCCGAAAAGCCGACAAGATCTACGTGGTCGGCGACGGACGAATCCTTGAGGAAGGAGATCATAATCGTTTTTTGGAGAAGAATGGACTCTATGCGCGGCTTGTTGATCTTCAGCATCTTGGAGAACTTGTTGAGTAGTTCATTGAGTTATGAACAGGTTCTAAAAACATGGCTCTTGACATTTGACATTATTATATGTACATGATACGATGGCAAGTATCAAATAGTCCTTTTGGGAGACGACCATGGTTATCTGTATCTGTAAAGCCGTCAGGGAAAGTGCGGTACGTGCGGTTGCGGCAGAGAACCCCGACCTCACCGCCAGGCAAGCCCTGAGGGTATGCCAAACACAATCCGGCGGATGCCGGATGTACATAAACTGCGTACGGTGTGCAGGGAAAGTTCTCCGTAACGAAGCAATAAAACGTTCACAGTCTTAGGCTGTGAACGTTTCTTTTTTACCTTTTCCTGTTACAGAGATTTTATTTTGATACGGTGCTGTTTGTTCTTATCAAGCTTCGGCAGTCGAATGATGAGGAGCCCGTGTTTTTCTACCGCCTCCGCTTCTTCCGCAACCACTTCTTGGGGAAGGACGATGGTGCGGGAAAAGGCTCCCCAGTAGAGTTCTTTATAAAAATAGTCTTCTTCGCTGATGCCGCGCGGGGCTTCTCTTTTTCCGCTGATGGAGACCTTTTCCGGCGTGATGGAAATGTTCAAATCGTCCGGGCGGACGCCTGCGGTCATGGTTTGAATAATAATCTCGCTATTTGTCTGATAGACGTCCGCGGTGAGCTGACCTTCCAGTTCTTCCTCCTCTTCAGGGGGAAGTTCGGCTATCGGCATTCGCCGAGAGACGGGATTGTAAGCGGGGGCGCTATAGGAAGGAGGGGTGTAAGCCGCGATGGGAGGCGTTTCGATCATTTCTTCGTCGTCATTTGTAACCCCTGTGAGTTTTTCAAAAAAAGATCTTTTCTTTGGTTGGTTGAACATAAAATAAGTGTGTTAATTAAACTCCGGCGGAACGGCGCATTGCGAGCGCTTTATTTTTTCGAACAGCAATATAATGAGAACTATCACCAGCCACAGCAATCCGAAAATACTGAGCAGATATTCGCCGTTAGTGATCATTATAAGATAGTTAAAAGCGGTGTGCAATGAAATGCCTGTGAGTAACCCGACGCATAAATACAGTCCTCGCTTAAATCGCGTTTCGCACAGACCGAACGCTACGGAAAACCCGATGAGAGCCGAACTTGCCACATGAAGCAATGAAGCGCCGACAAAGCGGAGCTGTCCCGTGACAAGCGCCCCCGCAAAACCATCGTCTGCGATCGCAGAAAAAATAAAGAGAACATTTTCGAGTGCGGCGAAGCCGAGGCTTGCGGAAATGAGGTACATGATCGCATCAATCGGTTCATCGAAATACTTGCTTCGAAATCCCGACATGCTTGCCGCGGCGTATTTGACGACCTCCTCAATGATCGCCCAAGAAAGAAACAAGGTGAACGTAATGGCGCCGATCTTGTCCATCGCCATCTTTTCAAAAAAGATGGCGATGGGGACGCCGAGCATTCCGATAAAAAAAGCGGTGAAGATGATGCGTTTCGGTTCGGGGTGCGCTTTGTCTTCTTTGAGCCAGAACCACAGCCAGAGGAGCGCGGGAAGAATACCCCCGAGAAGCGCACTTGCGACCCGACCGCTGTCTTCAGGATATTGCATGGCAAGGACAGTCACGGCAAAAAGAACAAAACCGACTGTGCTCGTTTTCTCAATGCTTATGTGATGATGCGTGGCCATGTCTCAATAATGAGCAACTTTTTCTTTTGCGATGGGAGCATACCCCAGACCTCTTCTGTCACAAACGGCATGAACGGATGAAGCGCCTTCAGATTTGTTTCGAGGACTTTCCTGAGCGTCCACGCTATGGACTCTCGGGATTTTTTGCTTTTTTCGTCTGATCCAAGCAAACGCGGTTTCGATGATTCCAGTATAACATCCGCGAACGAATGCCAGAAGTAGTGATACAGTTTTTCTCCCGCCAGATAAAAACGGTAATTTTCAATATCCGTGGTGACTTCTTTTATGGTTTCTTCAAGATCGGCGAGAATCGCCTTGTCTTCGTCAAGAAGCTCAGGCGGCGATGATGACAGTAGCTCGGTGTCGAGACCTCCGGTGTTCGAAAGTACAAACCGCGCGACGTTCCATATCTTGTTGGCAAAATGCTTGTAGCCTTTTATTTTATCTTCGGAGAGCTTCGAGTCGTTACCAGGACCGGTGCCGATGACGAGTGAAAGCCTGGTGGCGTCGGCACCGTATTTTTCTATCATATCCACCGGGTCGATGATATTGCCGAGCGACTTGCTCATTTTCCGTCCCTTTGCGTCGCGAACGAGCCCGTGGAGATACACTGTGCGAAAGGGAACATCTCCAAGCAAATATCCGCTCATGAGGACCATTCGTGCCACCCAGAAAAAGAGAATATCGTATCCCGTCTCCAAAACGGTGGTCGGATGGAACGTTTTGAAATCTTCCGCATCTTCATCCGGCCACCCGAGCGTGGAGAACGTCCAGAGTCCGGACGAGAACCATGTGTCGAGAGTGTCGGGGTCTTGCGTCCATCCGTTGCCCGCGGGTGCTTCGATGTCAACATGAAGTTCTTCACGGTCGTCTGCATGAACTTTTGTGTCATACTCAAGAGTGGCTGTTTTATACCACACCGGTATTCGATGCCCATACCATATCTGCCGCGAAATGCACCAGTCGCGGAGATTGTCTATCCAGTGATAGTAGGTTTTTTCGAATCGGTCGGGGATGATCTTTGTCTGACCATTCTCCACTACGGCGCGCATTATCTTCTTGAGTGTTGTTTTTTCTCCCGGAGCGACGCCAGTGATGTTCGAATGGGTGAGTGTGAATTCTTTGTTCACGGCGACAAACCACTGTTTTTTTGGGAGCGGTTCAATAGTGCCGCCGCTTCGTTCCGCAACGGCCAAGTTTTGGGAAATTTCCTCTTCTTTTTCGAGTAGTCTTTCCTCTTTGAGCCACGCGACAATGATCTCTCTCGCTTCGGCGATCTTTTTACCAGTAAGTGTTGGGTTGGGCACTATCATTTTGGCGTAGCCGTCTATGACTTGCACTGTCGGGAGCTTATGCCGTTCTGCGATTTCTGCATCAACCGTGCTGTGCGCGGGGGTAACACCAACAGCCCCTGTTCCAAAGTCTTTTTCCACAGCTTCGTCGCCGACAACCTTTATATGAAGAGAAACCCCCGCGAAAACGAGGTCATATTCCTTTCCGATGTATTGCTGATATCTCTCATCATCAGGATGTACCGCCACAGCAACATCGCCAACTTTCGTTTCCGGGCGTGTCGTAGCGATAGGGATAGGGAAATCTTTTGAATATTTGAACGTGTAAAGCTTCCCTTTTATTTCCTTGTACCCCACTTCGTCGTCGGATACCGTGGTTTGTCCTTTCGGATCCCAGTTTACAATGCGCGTGCCTTGGTAAATGAGTCCGTCATCGTACATTTTTTTGAACGCCGTGCGTACGGCGAGAGATCGCTTCTCGTCAAGCGTGAACGCTTCGCGACTCCAATCCACCGATGCGCCCATTTTGCGCGTTTGCCCTACTATCGTGTCGTGGCTATCCTGCGCGAATTTCTCCACGCGCTTCAAAAATTCTTCCCGTCCGAGGTCTTGCTTCCTTATCCCTTCTTTCTGTAAAATATTTTCAACTTTTGATTGCGTAGCGATGGCGGCATGGTCAGTCCCCGGAAGCCAGAGCGTTTTTTTGCCGTTCATTCGGTGGTAGCGCACCATAATATCTTCAATGGCAAGCATGGCAGCATGTCCCATGTGAAGCGTTCCTGTTACGTTCGGAGGAGGGAGAACTATTGAAAAGGCTTGCGCGTCTTTCTCACACGCGCCCTTTTTGATAAGTTCATCCGGATTAAAATACCCGCTTTCTTCCCAGAGCTTGTATATCCTCCCTTCCGTTTCCTTTGGATCGTATGGTTTGAGTAATTTTTCATTCATATAAAAACACTATATCATAATTGCGTGCGCGTTTACAACGAAGCCTTTTTACGATAGAGTAGGGGTATATGGCAAAACGAATCAGCGTAAATACGAAAAACAAAGCTTCGCGTTCCAAAAAGACAAAGAAGCGCCTTGCGATAAAGCACGCGAAAATCTCAGCCCGCAAAAAATAGCCCTTGACGCAGGTTTCTAAACCGCTGATTCCGGCGTTTTTTCTCGTGGGTAATTTTTTCCTTTGCCCTTGTTTTGAATTGCGGTTACAATATAAAGAACCCCCCGCTTAAAAATCTTTTTCTACTATCTAAAAATTATTAAAAATTATGAACGAAGACACACAAGAAATCTTTGAAGCGCAAGTATACGAAGAAGTACTTATTCAAGAAGATACTTCGGCATCTTCCCAAAGAACACCCTTGCTTGAAAAAACCATATTTTGGTTCCTTCTTTCTGTGGTTTTCTTGTTGCCCGTATTCTTCTTGCCTGTCGGAGGAATCTTGCCCGGCTTTTCAAAAACTCTCCTCCTTTCGGTCACCGGCATTTCCGCTACTATTCTCATGCTTCTTTTCTGGCTTCAAAAAGGCACACTTACTCTTCCGAAGAGTAAGATCTTTGCCGTCCTCTCTTTTATTGTTCTATTTTCAACCTTTTCTTCCCTCATGTCTTCTTCTTTTTCCGCCTCGTTCTTTGGGGGAGGTGCGGAAATTACTGCATCGTTTGAATTTCTCGTGCTCGCGGTTCTCGTTTTTCTCTTTGCCGTATTTTTCAGAAACAAAGAGCGGATTTTCTCTGCTTTGGCGGCGGTATTCGTATCGGCGATCGCTGTGTTTATCTTTCAGATCTTTCACCTGATCTTTCCGGATTTGACGACTTTTATGAATTTTCCCGCTGACAAGGCAGCCAACCTTATCGGTTCATGGAGCGACTTCGGTATTTTTGCGGGCATGATCGGGATATTGTCTCTCGTGGCGCTTGAAATGATGCCGAACAAAGGTCGGCGCGTGCACAGAGCCCTTTTTATTGTCCTTGCTCTTGCTCTCTTCTTTCATCTTCTCGCGCTCTATACGTACTCATGGGTTATCATGGCGGTTGCGGGATTTGCTTTGGCAGCGTTCACCTTTTTCAAAAAAATGAGCCAAGCTGAGTTTCCAATGAATGAATTCGGGGTGGCGCAGGCACAGCTTGCGTCGGCTTCGTTCGCGATCGCTCTTCTTTCTGCGGTATTCATATTTACCGGACCGGCTCTCAATGCAAAGATTTTTGAGGTACTGAAAATTCCGCCCGTACAAGACGTAAGGCCTTCGTGGACGGGGACATACCAAACCGCTCTCGGAGCCCTGACTCCGATCGGAAAAGAAACTTTTATCGGGGTTGGTCCGAACAAATTCTTTGTTTCATGGCAGCAGTACCGCCCGAAAGAAGTAAATTACACTCCGTGGTGGACGATTGATTTCAACGAAGGCATCGGCACCATACCCTCGTTCCTTGCGACATCCGGCGTGCTCGGATTTTTGGGATGGATTATCCTCCTTCTTGTTTTCTTGGTCGGCGGTTTTATCGCTGTACGAAAAATCATCGACCGTATGACCCCTTTCGTACAATACCTCGCGGTTTCCACTTTCGCCGCCGCTTCTTATTTGTGGATCGCCGCTTTTACGAATGCTGTCGGCGTCGTGCCGTTTGCTTTCGCGTTCATATTTACGGGAATTTTCTTGGGGTTGCTTTCCGGAGAGGGAATACCCATTGTTCATGATTACCAGTACCTTAGAAATCCGAAGAAAGGATTTCTGCTCGCTACTATTTTACTCATTATGGCGGGCGCCTCGGCTCTGTTCGGGTATGAAGTTTTTGCAAAGTATCGGTCAATTTTCGTTTATCGCACGGCACTGATCGCGGCATATGTCGGAGACAATAAAAAAGCTGAAACGGAATTCATAAACGCTTTTCGTTTGCACGAAAGCGATATATATTACCGTACTTTTTCAACATTCCACTCTTACCGGCTAGAGCAGCTTGTCGTACGCAAAGATATTTCTCCGGATGATCTCAGGGAACAATTCGGGGTTCTCTTTCGTACTTCGATAGAAAGCGCAAACAAAGCCATTGAGATGGATCGCGCAAATTACTTGAACTGGATGTCTCTCGGCAATGCGTACGCCGTGCTTGTTCCCCTCGGTATCGAAAATCTTTCAAACGAAGCTTATACGCAGTCAAAAGAAGCTTACGAACAAGCCGCCAGGCGTAATCCATTCAACCCGCAAATTCCTTACCTCTTGGCACAGCTTTCCGCAGCAAGCAACCACCCCGAGGAAACAAAAGGTTATCTTCAAAGATCTCTGGAACTCAAGAATGACTATACCGATGCTTTAGTGTTTCTTTCCCAGGTTGAAGAAAGCGGAGGGCGTACAGCTGAAGCTCTCGCTGTGATCGAAAGCGCACCCGTTGATCTTTCTGAACCGCGGATGCTTTTTCAGCTCGGATATTTACGGTATAAGAACGGCAAATATCAAGAAGCAGCATCTGCGCTTGAAAAAGTTCTGCGATTTATCCCGGACTATTCGAACGCAAAATACTTCCTGGGTCTTTCGTATTTTGAAACGGGACGCAACGATGACGCACTGAGAGAATTTTCGGACATTGAACGCTTGAACCCGGGACGCGACGATATTATGCAGATTATCCGGAATCTCCAAAACGGCTACGCGCCCCTTTCCTCACCGGTGCCGCAAGAAGTGCCTCCGCTTCCGGATTTATCCGCCGCCGCCGCGCAAGAATCCGCCTCTAAAAACCGATAGTTCATGGTACAGCGATTCCTCAAGTTTTTTTACCGAGATTCCGGCGGGATGCATGAAACCGCGTATCTTCTCGGCACCTTCGCTATTCTTTCGCAGGTCTTGGGTCTCGTGAGAGATCGCCTCCTCGCGCATTCTTTCGGGGCATCCGCCTCTCTTGACGTGTACTATGCGGCGTTTCGTATTCCTGATTTTCTTTTTGTCTCAGTGGCATCCTTCGCCTCCGCAACCGTACTCGTCCCGTTTTTCCTTGAAAAAAGACAGCGGGGCGACGGAGAGGCGAGGAAGTTTCTTAACGATGCGTTCACTATTTTTTCTGCCGCTATTGCAATGGCGGCAATTGTGGCATTCCTTTTGATACCCAAGCTTTCTTATCTCGTCGCGCCCGGTTTTTCGGCAAGCGACCATGAGATGCTCGTGATGCTTTCGCGAATGCTTCTTGTTTCGCCCATCCTGCTCGGACTCTCTAATCTTTTCGGCAGCGTGACGCAATCGCTGAATAAGTTTTTTGTCTTTGCTTTGAGTCCGGTTTTATATAACCTGGGGATCATTATCGGCATTATCGTTCTTTACCCGACATTCGGACTTCCCGGAATAGTTTTCGGGGTTCTCCTTGGGGCATTTTTTCATCTTGCCATTCAAATACCCGTGATCGTCAAAGAAAGGTTTGTTCCGAAGTTTTCTCTTTCCGTTGACTGGGGCGGAATCAAACAAGCCGTTTTTCTCTCTCTCCCGCGAACATTCGCGCTTTCGGTCGGACACATCTCCATTCTTGCGCTTGTCTCATTCGCATCGCTCATTTCTCCCGGAGCTATCTCAATCTTTCAATTCTCATTTAATCTTCAATCCGTCCCGCTCTCCATCATTGGCGTCAGTTATTCCGTCGCCGCTTTCCCCGTACTTGCGCGTCTTTTTTCAGCCGGAGAAAAGAAACCGTTTTTCGATCATGTCGTGAACGCGGCGCGGCATATTATCTTTTGGTCGCTCCCCGTTGTCTTTCTCTTTATCGTGCTTCGGGCGCAGATCGTGCGGGTCATCTTGGGTTCCGGCGCTTTCAACTGGGACGATACCCGCCTTACTGCAGCGGCACTCGCGCTCTTTACGGTATCGCTCCTGGCGCAAAGCATCATACTTCTTTTTACTCGCGGATACTACGCGGCGGGGAATACCAAAAAACCTCTGTTCATCAACACCGCCTCATCTCTCTTGGTCATCGTCGGGGCTTTCTTTCTTTTGCGCGCGTACGATGTTTCCCCCGCCTTTAAAGACATGATTGAATCGGTCTTGAAAATTCAGAACATTGCGGGGGCGAAAGTCATCATGCTTCCGCTTGCATTTACTCTTGGGATGGCGGCGAACGCAACGCTTCTCTTCGCTTTCTTTCAGCGAGATTTCGGAAACTTTACGCGCGAGATCCAGCGTTCTTTCTTCCACAGCCTCCTGGCTTCTTTTACCATCGGGTTTGTGGCGTATGAATTTCTTGCGATTTTTGCGCGAGTTTTTAATCTGGATACTTTTTTTGGGATCCTTTTTCAAGGACTTTTTTCGGGATTGCTCGGAATTGCGGCGGGGATACTCGTTCTGTCGCTCTTAAAAAACAGCGAGTTTGCGACCGTACAGCGTTCTCTGTCTCGCAAATTCTGGAGATCGAAACCCCTGGTGCAAGGTCAGGAGGAACTCTAATACTATCCTTAAAATACCCTCCTTTTTCACCCTATAGCAAATTCTAGCATATGATGCCATGAAAAAGTGATACAATACCCTCACCTCA
>CAYRXD010000045.1:0-11361 GCA_964428135.1 uncultured Candidatus Saccharibacteria bacterium
AAGGGTGACTCAAATCAGCTGAATTTTCAAGGGTTTTAAACGGGACACGCGTGGCACGGCAGTATGTTTGTGAACAATAACGAGCTTTTTGATGCGCTTACAGCTTGTGATATTTTAATCGACGAGAGCGAACAGCGCAACTGCTGGATCGGTGTATTTATGGAAAACGTCATCACCGACTTTAAAGATCATACGACAAAATATCTGAAGACCGAAGATCTGATGTATCCTTGTAGTGCGGTGCAAAAAATTTATAAAAGAGCATGTTACTCTTTTCAAAGTTCATACGCCCTTAAGGTGACAAAAAGTTTCGATAAAACATTTGCCGAATGCAGAAAAATTCCCAATGAATATCAGGATGTCTGCTTCGAGAGTGTTGGAAGAGATGCGGTTTTAACGGCAGATAGAAACATCACAGAAATAAAAGAAATCTGCCTGTCTTTTTCTAAAGAGTATGAGGAAAAAATAGGGTGTGTTGTCGGCGCGGCAAAAACTCTCATTTATTACTATCACTCTGATATGGAGAGCCGCACGTTCTGTTTGTCTCTTCCGGAAGAATTACAATCGGAATGCTTCAGCTCTTCGGCAGCTTACTACCGTCAATTTCATACGCCGATATAATACCATTTCTAAAAAATCATAGCCCTCTAAATCCAAAAATTCGGTCTGCACCTTTGAGAAAAATCATCAGCTTATCCCGATAAACCTCTGATTTTTCTCTTTGGTTCGCCGCGAATTTTTGAATTTAGAGAGCAGCATTTTATTAGAAATGGTATAAAATTGATTTATAGTCACGATGTTTACAGGTAGATAATTTTCCCGCCCGACCCTCCCTCGCGCTCTTCCTTTTCAATAAGCTCTTCGCCGATATCGGAGAGAAATTCCGACGGTATATTTACTTGCCGTGATCCAAAGATAGTGCGGACAGACGCGGAGGTCAGGAAGAGCCGCTCTTTTGCCCGCGTGAGGGCGACATAAAAGAGGCGCCGTTCTTCCTCGTCGTGCTCGCGTGAAGCGTCTTTGGCACCGAACTGGCGATGAGGGAAAAGCCCGTCTTCAAGTCCGGTGACGAATACCGCGCCGAATTCCAGCCCTTTTGAAGCATGAACGGTCATCAGGCGCACCAGACCTCTCGTCTCGCCAGCCTGTTTGTGCATCATGGAGTCCTGGTCGCTTGCGAGCGCGGCGTCTTCAAGGAGCCGTGCAATACCTTCTTCTTGCGGGAGTTCATCGTATTTTGAGGCGAGGGTGGCGAGCTCGCGGATGTTTTCCAGGCGTTCCAGCTCTTCTTCTCCGCCGAGAGAGAAACCGTGCTCCATTCCCGTTTCTTTGATGATGAATTTTATGACCTCCGTCGGTTTCTTGGTGCGCGCGTGTTCGCGGATGCGTGCAAGAAGCGTCTCGAAGTCCGCGACTTTTTTCTTCATGGCGGGAGGAAGGGCGTCTTTTTGTCCCGCGGCAATCTTCTTCATGGTTGTTTCCCCTATCCCCCGCGGCGGCACGTTGATGATCCGCTTTATATCCAGGAATCCGTCGGTATTGAGAGCGGCGCGCAGGAACGCCAGCGTATCTTTGACCTCTTTTCGGTCGAAGAATTTAACGCCAAGGACTTGATACGGAATATCCGCGGAAAGCATCGCTTCTTCTATCGCCCGTGATTGATAATTCGCGCGAAATAACACGGCAATCTCGCCGGGCAGAATACCGTCAGAGAGAAGCCCTTTGATCTTTTCCGCGATATGATACGCTTCGTCCGTCTCGTCGTATGCTTCATAACATACGATTTTTTCTCCGGCGCCTTTTTGAGTAAAAAGATTTTTCTCCACGCGGAGCGTATTTTTTTTAATCACTTCATTTGCAGCCGAGAGAATGTTTTGCGTTGAGCGATAATTTTCTTCCAGAAGAATGGTGTGCGCACTGGCATAATCTTTTTCAAAACGGAGTATATTTTTTATATTTGCACCGCGAAAACTGTATATATTTTGATCGGCATCGCCAACACAACAGATGTTTTGGTGTTTTCCCGCCAAAGCACGGGTCATTTCATACTGCACGGTGTTGGTGTCCTGATATTCGTCAATATGGATATACCGCCACAGTTCTTGATATTTTGTCCGCACCCCGTCGTCTTTCCGGAGGAGCTCAAGCGTTTTTAAGAGCAGGTCGTCGAAATCAAACGCTCCTTCCGCGCGAAGGCGTTTTTCGTATTCAAGCCACACCTCCGCCGCCATTCGTTGAAAGAAAGCACTGGCGTTTTCACCAATTTGCGCCCGGTATTTTTCCGCCGAAACCCCTTCCCCTTTTTGCCGCGAAATCGCGTCGCGGATTCTCTTCGGGTCGAATTGCTTCGGGTCTAAATTCTTCGCTTTCACGCTTTCTTTCATAAGCGAAAGAGAGTCGTTTTTGTCGAGGATGGTGAAATGCCGCGGGATACCAAGCAGCGCGTGGTTTTCGCGGAGAATATGCACGCCGAGCGAATGGAATGTGCCGATGAACGGTTCCGAGTACCTGGAGGTTGAACCTCCAAGCAGAGATCTGACTCGTTCGCGCATTTCCTGCGCCGCTTTGTTGGTGAAGGTAACGGCAAGGATTTGGCGGGGAGGAACGCCGGAATCTATCAGGCGCAAGATTCGGTGCGTGAGCGTTTTTGTTTTTCCCGCCCCCGCCCCCGCAACAATCAAAAGCGGTCCTTCAGAGTGGAGAACCGCTTCTTTTTGGGGAGGATTGAGTCCTTCGGTATAGTCAGTCATTGTGACATGATAACATGAAATCTAGCGGAAAGAAAAACTACATATTTTTCGGTATTTCCGGCGGGTTTGGACGGAACGTCAGCTCTCGTGCGAGCCGGGCGAGATAGTGTTCCAGTGTTTCGTGCTCGATTATGTTAAGCTTGGGGTGGTTAAGAATATCCGCGTTCCTTTGGAGAAATTCGACACGCGCTTGGACGGAGGCATTGCGGGGGTCTCCCAGCACGTCTTTTATCGGCATGGTGCGGAGTTTCTCCCACACGTCATGATTGATATTTTTTCCAACTTGCCCATCGATCGTCGCGATATATTCCTTCACCTCATTTGGAAGGATGCTCCATTTCTCAAACGAAGTTTTGAACCCGCTCAATTCCGCAGTATTTGCCGTCATTTCGGCTGTCGGAGCCGATCCTTGCGATGCATGCGCTTGATCCGCGATATCTATAACGCTCGCGTGTTCCTGATGCAGAGTTTCGGCTTGCAATACCGTTCGTGCGTAGTAGTCGACAATGCGGTCATTCTCTGTAGCGGCGGTTAAACCGCTCGGCGTTTTCACTCCGTCCATGTGGAAAATTTGATCCAATTCTTTCATGCCTCCCGGATGCGCCGCTAAAAAGTCCGCAACTTTCATGTCGTAGAATCCCTGCGGTATATCCGGACGAGCTTCGTGAATTCCTTCATAGACCGCTTCTATGTAGTGTGAAGGTATGCTTTCCGCGGGGAGAGAGAAGGCGTCGGTGGAATTTGTTTCCGGCATGGAAATTTCAGATAGTGGCTTCTCGACTTGATACTCTATGAAATCATTTCGCGGGGAATCGATGGTTTGCGGCGGGTATAAACGTTCAGGGGCTGTATGCGTCGGCGTCGGCTGGTGTATCTCCGGTGCGGCATGATGTGTTTCACTCGCCGGAGACACGCCCCCTTTGGTCTCCGCCTTGCTGAAAATTCGCGCCAGCTCCTCTTTATCGAAAACTTTACTGAAGTCAATTTTATCTCCAGGATAAATACGATTAATGTCGCCGCTCTTAATACCCATATCTATTATTTCAGATTTCGACCGATTTAAGAGGTCATGCCGCATGGTGTCGAGAATAAAGTTTTGTTGGCGGGGCGTGAGGCTATTCCAGTATTCGTTTTCATCAAGCTGAGATTTGTTGATGTCCCAGATAGTGTCACCCTTCTCTACTTCATATATTTTCCCCAGTTCGGCAAGAGATTTTTCTATTGCCGTTTCGCGCGGGGTCAGTGTTTCCGTTACCGAGCGTCCTGTTGGTGCGGGAAGCGCATCTTGCGGAACTGTTGCGGGTTCTTCGATAAAAGTACCCGGGTAATCTGCTGAAAATCCAAATTTTGATCGCGGGAATAAATCCTCAGCCGTTTTTGCCACGGGAGTAATCGCTTCGCTCGCCGTTGTTCCTTCGGGCGGAAGATCATTGAGTGTTTGCGCCACGGAGTACCCCCGCGGCATCTGGAATGTGCCCTTGGATAAAGTCACCGCTTCCGGCACAAAGGTTCCTTCGTGGTCTGCTGAGAAGCCGAGCGGCGGCTGCGGTAAAGCATTTTCCGGCAACCTTAATGCTTCCGGGCCAATCGTACTTTCATGTATCACAGCGGCTGCGTCCGGAGCTGTGGCTGGTATGATTTCCTGTGCGGATACCCCTTCTTCCTCCAGGGCATCAAAGAGAACGCCGCCGGTGTTTGGCACCTGTTCCTCTACGGGGAAAGCGGCGCCGGTTTGAGTCGGGACGGTTTCCGCTGTGGGGATGCGTATGTGTTCGCCGACTTTTGCAAGATTAATTTTTTGTAAAATCTCGTCCACAAACGGATTCGTAGAAACACGCGCTATGTTCGGGGTCACGGTTTCCAAGAGCGAGTTATTTATTATCGGTTCAGGTATTTTGAACGAGGGAGATGTGGTTCCTATCTGAGAGATTGTTGTATCCGCGTAAGCATGAACAATAGAGGAAGCGATGGTTCCAAAAGTTCCGCCGAGCAGGATACCGTATTTCAGTCCTTGGCGGGTCCGCTCGGAGGCATATTCTTTTTCCGCGCCAGTGATCCGGTCTTTTTGGGTGCCGAGTATCTCGTCTATTTTTTGCTCAATTTTCTTATTGGTTTCCGGTTCGTTCATCTCGTGAAGCGTGCGCGCTTTTGCCAGTGCGGACAATAACTCATAGCGGTTTTTGAACCCTTCCGCTCCTTCTCCAAAGCTGACTACCCCCATGCCGACTTTCTTTTCCGTGTAGTACAGCCGGTCTCCGAGATTTTTTAAAAGTTTTTCTTTTTCTTCGTCCGTCCCTGTTTCTTGTGCTTGAAGCGCTCGTTCAATTGCGTACCCAAGCTTATCTGCAAGTCCTACTCCTATCTCTTGCTCTTCCCCGCCTTTTTGCTCCGCTACCGTTTTTGTTTCCACTGCGGAACGAAATTCCTTCTCATTGCTTTGATCTGTGATGCCGATTACAGCGAGATTTTTTTTATCTTCGAGCTCTTGTTTCGCGCGTTTTCCCGCCATATATCGCCCGATTATACCGCCGGATAACGCGCCGCCGGCGAATCCGCCGCCAAGAACGACGGCAAGCGGTGCGGCAAGACCGGAACCTACAGCGACCGCCGTTCCAACAGCCATTCCGGCGGTTCTGAGCGCTTTACCCATCAACATAAGTTTTCCACGTTCGGTTACAATTGATTTTATACCTTCAACCCATGCTTTTTGATCTTTGGTTTTCGCAAATACTTTTTCCACACCAGGATTTGTTTGGAACAACTGGCTGAACTGCACCTTCTTGTCAAGAGAAGCAATATACGCGAGTGCTTCGGCTTCCTTCCCTCCTTCAGCTTTTAAATTAAGGAGCTGCCCCCGAGCTTCGGCGTAAGCGGCTTTCGTTTCTTGATACTGTTTCTGCTCGTTTTCATTCGTACTGTACGCCCATTCCGGCGGAAGTTCGGCGAATTTTGCCGCGGTATCATTAAACCCGTGAACGGTATTTTCACGATTCAATGCTTTGAGATCCAGTCCGTTGAAATCTTTTTCAAGCGCAAAATTTACTTGGAGTTTTCCGTTTTTCCATTCCGCTTCGGGTGCCTCGGACGCCATACCGAGCATTTCCCGCAGGACTTCCGTGTATGTCCCTTTCTCCATTTCCGGCTTGGCGAGCATGTCTTTTTCGATTTGCGCCATATCCGCCGCTCGACGGTACGTTTTTGTGACACTCAAAAATGCTTTTTTTATAAAACCGGCGTTGCCCTGCTTCTCTTTTTCTGTTTCCGTAAAATGTTTCAGCGCCTGTTCTTTGGCGTTATCAAGCGCAAAATCCTTCAGGTTTTCGAGCAATAAAAGCTGTTGTCCCTCCGTCAAATCCGAAAATCGCACGGTTTTTTCACCTTCCTGTGTCTCAACTTTTGTAACGATATTTTTCAGATCTTCTTGCGCAAACGCGAAATCTTTTTGGAATCGCGCTTCAATCTCTTTACTAATGTCTTTCTCTTTAGCGCCCCCTTCTTTTTCCGTTTCCGAATTCGCGGAAACTCCCTCTGTGGGCGCAGAAACGCCAACCTCCGCCTCGGCATATTTCGCCGTTTTTTGCTTCAATGCTTCCGCGTCGCGATAGAGGCGTTCAATTTCTTCGGGCGGGACAGTGTTTTCTCCGGCGTTTACGACATTCATCATTCTTTCGCCGAGGGCAAAAAATTCTTTTTCAAGCGATTGTTTTTTTATAGGGTCAGAAAGGCGTCCGATCGGCAACCGCAAGTCTTCAATCGTTTTGTATGCTGCGCCGGCTTTTTGTGCGGTTTCCATATTTTGTACCTGTGCGTTTTCTTTCGTTGTGAACCGCGAAACCCACTCGGCGGTTCCGAGCGTTTTTGATTCATCCGCCAATTTTTTAAGTTCATCTGCTGTTTCTTGCGTCGTCATGCTCGCTCCTTTTTGCACCGCTTCCTGAACTCTCGTGGCGAACTCTTTCACCGCCAACTCCAAGGAATTCTTTGTAGTTTCGTCATACGTTCCCGCTTCGATGTCGGTTGCGGTGGTTTGTATTTTTTCATGAATTTCCGAAAACTGAGGAGCGAGGTCGGGGCTTTCCGCAGCATTTGTTGTCGCGGTTTCAGGCGAGTCTTGCTCCAACGACCTGAGAAGCTGGTCTCTTGTGTCTTCGTTTGTCGGGGGGACTTCGTCAATCGGGTTTTTCCCCGGCAGTACTTCTACGTTATCCCGCCCGAGTTCTTGGTTCAGATTATTCTTTACTGATTCGATGGAGAGGTTCTGTGCGACAACCGGGTCGGCGGGAGCGCCAGCCTCAATGTGTCCGCGCGAAAGCTCGTTCAGTTCTTTTGCCTCCTCCGCACGCTCCAATGTCTCCCCGGGCTGTTCAACCGCAAACCCGTCTTTTAGTGGATCCAATTTACTCATGGCAGTACCCGCCGTTTTTTCCGGCATCATAATTTTGGTTTATTATTGATAATACACTTATACCGAGCGTGTTTTCTCTTGTATCAGCTCCGTTTTCAGGATGATCGGGTAGATGCGTCCGATATAGTCCAAAAACAGCTCTCCTTCGCGAGGGTCTGTCGTATTTGCACCAGGAAACGCCGATCGCGCCTGTACCCGGAGCTTCTCAATGTACTCGCGAACTCGTTTTCGCCAGACATCATTCTCTATATTTCCTCCCGGCGCTGCCGCTTGCAGAATATCTCTCACCGCCATTTTCTCAAACGACTTTTGAATAAGCGGCGGGGCGTTTTCAAACACATTTCTCATCTGCCCTTCAATGATCTTTTCGACGAGTTTGCCGCTCATGTTTGGAATTGGCAAGGCGCTCGCTTTTTCGGTCGGATTCGGCGTTTTTGGTTTTGCCGGGACTTTGAGAGACGGAAGAGATGGTACCGAGTTCGTGCTTGCCGGTACGGTAACAGGGTCTGTTTCCGGATTCTTCGGCTTTTGCGGTATGGTCGGTATTTTAATGACCGGGATAGCGGCGACAGGTTTTACCGTCGTTGGTTTTTCGGCAGGCTTCGGTTGAGCTGAAACAGGAGAATGAGTGCGATCCTCCATAACTCTGCTTGGAAATACTGCAGAGGTATGATACGCATCGGTTTTTTTTGGAATAGGCGAAGATGCAGATACGGAAAATAGTTTCTGTATCTTTTGCTGCGCGATCTGTGTCTGCGAGTATTCGCCGAGGAGGATCGCTCTATCCCATTCATCCATTTCTTGCTTTACCGTTTTACCGAGAGAAGGCGGAGTCGTTTTGCCGTTCTTTGCGTAAGCGGCAAAGTCCCGGCTCGTCATCTCAAGAATATCTTTGATCTCATCGGGAAGTTTTCGCTTCGGTTTTTCTGCCGCGGGCGTATTTGTTATCGGGATGATCGGGGGTTTGCTCGAAAGCGGTACAGGCTTGTTTTCAGACACTCTCTCGGTCGATATGCGGGGCATTGCCCCGGGAACCGTGCCGGTTCTTGGGGCGGGTACGACAGGCACTGCTCCGCTTATAGCGGGAGACCTTTCCGTCTTTTTTTGGAGCGGCGGCATGAGCGGTTCCGTTATTTTTACAACAGGCGCCATCGGTCCGATTTCCGGACGGGTCAAGGGGTCAATAAAAGCAGCCGGTTTTTTAGGAACAGGAAGAGAAGAGAAAGGACTTATTTTTTGTTGTGAAGAAAGAGGAGGCACAATAGCAAGCGATAAAGCAAATGAAAAGATAGCTTAATTTTACCGCCCTTTATTCCAAATAGCAACGCGATTTTTTTGGAAAAGTGTTGAAAAACATACCGTCTTTTTCTTTTTACGTTATCCCCCTTTTGGATTTTAGGTCGTTGACTTTCGAGATGAGGTTGCCTATACTTTAAGTCTGTGAAGATTTGGTGAGTGAGGCAGACAGCAGAACACGATTCTGCATCCCGCGCAACAGACGCACCTATAACTTTTGCTTTTATTTCCACTCAAACACAGGACCCCGATTTGAACCCTCGTCTTTCTAGAGGGTTCAAAAATAGGGCGATATATAGCGATTTTTCAAGACCTAAGCCGCGAGGGGTTCTTTTGGCTGTTGTCTCAATTCTGCTTCTCTTTCCCGCTTCGGCGGCTTACGCGGGTATATTGTCTTTTGTGGGTGAGATTTTTGGCAGCCTCTCTTTCTCTCAAGACATGCTGACTGCACCGGTTAATTCGCAAACAATGGATCTTTTGGAAGCGGTCAGAAACTATGATCCGAGTCCTGAGCCTGATGGTACGGAGGTGCGCATTGTGAATGATTCAGCTCTTGCTGCCAGTCTGACTCCCGCTCAATCCGGAGATGCTTCAGCGCGCTCTTTTTCGAGTGATCAGATTAGTGTTTACGTTGTCCGACCGGGCGACACGCTTTCGCAGATTGCGAACATGTTCGGCGTGAGTGTGAATACGATCCTCTGGTCAAACGATATTCCTCGCGGCGGAAGTATAAAAGTCGGGCAAAAGCTTGTCGTTTTGCCGGTATCCGGTCTTCGGTATACGATCAAAAAAGGCGATACTGTGGCGAAAATAGCGGCGCTTCATAAGGCGGACGCAGAGGAAATATATTCATTCAATGATATTAATGAAAGCGGAGCGCTGACAGTCGGTGATACTATCATTATTCCCAATGGCGTTGAAACGCCCCCGCCGCCAACGGCGAGCAACAAGAAAACATCCGTTTCCGTATCTCTCGGGATTTCTTCGACCGTGACGAATGGATATTTTGCTCGTCCGGCAAGGGGTGTCAGGACCCAGGGAATTCATGGGCATAATGGCGTCGATTTCAGCGGCAGAGGAGGATCGGAGGTGTTTGCCGCCGCCGCGGGAACGGTTATCGTCAGCAAAGATTCCGGCTGGAACGGCGGCTATGGGCAGTATATCGTTATCAAGCACAGCAACGGTACGCAAACACTCTACGCGCACTTAAGCGAAAATATGGTTTCTGAGGGCGCGGAAGTCTCTCGCGGGCAGAGGATCGGCACCATAGGCGCCACCGGGAAATCATACGGTCCGCATTTGCACTTTGAGGTGCGCGGGGGACGGAATCCATTTTAAAAAAGCCGGTTTTTACAACCGGCTTGCGCTCTTTATTGCGCTGACATCTTCAGTTCATTCAGTTTTTCGTTGAGAGCGAGGACTATTTTTTGGATGGCTTCCAATTCTGCTTGTTTGTTATTCAACAGGAGTCTTGTCGCTGTTATTTTTTCTTGGAGCGTCATTTTTGCATATATCCTTGCAAGACCAACATTCATGGATTCTCGCCAGAAAGCAAGCATTTCATATGCCTCATCGCTTGCTTTTTGCATAGCATCGTGACCCGGAGGTGTTTCCATTGTGACTATCTCATGTGTCCGTGCAATCTCTCGTTGAATGTCGGTTAATTTGTGGTGTTTTGGTGTTTGCTCACTGTTGTTCATATCGCTCATGTCCGTCTCCTGTTTTAAAATGCACCGTTATTCTTACACCATTATTACAAAAAGAAGCCCGTTTTTCAATACACTTTTCGTACTTGGACACCCAACAGAGGCGTTACTTCTTCTCCCGATACCCGATAGTCTCCAAAAAGCTTATCTTCAGGATCCACACGAATGAAAACCCCCACACTTTTTTAGTGCGGAGCATCCATCTTTGAAAATTTTATCGTTCTTCTCCAATAAATTTCATTCAAATTGGGCTGTCTTTGTTGATGCGGGATGATATTCCCTACATTACCTGAGCGGTTGCCTTAAACAACAAAAAAGCGCGGGTACAAATCCTGCGCTTTTTCTATTTCTTCTCCCGATACCCGATGGCTTCAAGAAGATGGTTTTCTCCGATGAGTACGGCACAGATCAGATAACAGCACGAAAAAGTTTCTTAATTTCTGCTTCAACCGCAAGGTAAATGCTTTTATTGCCGCGTCGAATCTCTGAAAAAAACCCTTTTTCTTTTAGTATCAATAAGTCTTTTCGCGCCGTTTCGTAAGAAACCCCGTTTTTTGTTTGGTGAGTTTTTATCTCAACAGCATGGTCCGGGTGTTCTTTCATAAAATACAGCAAGGAAATTTGCCTATCGTTTAAATCTTCCAACAGTATTTTTATTTTTTTGTTCAACGCAGCTTCACGGAATTTTTTCTCACAGTGTTCCATAAGATTAACAATTGATTTTTCAATTATTTTGGTGATATAGAGCAAAAAATATGTCAGATCGTTCCCGTCGTACTCCGTGTAAAGAAAAGCATTGTCATATTGGGTCCGGCTTTCTTTGATTGCCTTTGATGTCGCAAGGTATTCAAAAAGCCAGTATCCTTTTTTTCTAAGATACCAATAAAAAAGAATTCGTGCGGTACGCCCGTTTCCATCAGGGAAAGGATGTAGATACGCAAACCAAAAATGAATTATTGCCGCTTTAATTATCGGGTGAACAAAATCTTCGTTTTGTTTCCCGTCTGTGTTTACGTATTTTATTAACTCTTTCAGACCATCTCGCATTCTTTTTTCTGAAGGAGGAGTAAAGACAATCTCTCCTGTTGTTCTGTCCATTACCACTATTTCATCCTCATCTGTGCGAAAACGACCGCTATCTGTTGGAATTTTTAAAGTATCTTGCGTTAGAGCTTTTTGAATATCAAGCAAAATTTCTTCTGTG
>CAYRXD010000046.1:0-11270 GCA_964428135.1 uncultured Candidatus Saccharibacteria bacterium
ATGCTTGATATTATACCACGACGAGCGGGGAAAAAGATTTTGAACAGGTTCTTAGGAAAGCCAAAAAAATTAAAAAATCGAAGTTGACAGCTTGACTTTTATATTGGTTTGTGTATAATAAAAAAAGATATACATCTAAATTTTTAACTGATATTTGACATTCCTAAGGGGGAAATATGTTAATTTTAACGCTTTATTGGCTATTCGTATTCTTCATTCTTTTGGCGCCATTCCTGATACCTTGGCTTATTGCTCAAGGAGAAGGAAGATGGTGGTTCACCGGACTTACGGCTACCACCGGTGCCATTGTTAGTGCCGGTGGGAAGATGAAAAAAATTCACTATACCGATAAAGAAGGTGTAAAAAAAGAAGGATGGGTCACAGATGAATGGACATACCATAAATCTATTGTTCCAAGGGGTTGGCGGTTAGTTCCGCAAGCCGATCTTGGCGGCAAGTGTCAGGTAGAAAGAGGAAGTGATTGGGATTGGAGTTCTCCGTATTTGTCGATTTTACGTTATTTCGGCATATATTATATCGGCTTTCCTTTTCTCTTTCAGAGGGTTAGGTTTGAATACGCATGGAGCGTTTTTTCGAATGACCCCGGGAAAAAAGGTCAGCCAATGCAAAGGAAAGAGCCGACAAACTTTTTTCTCATTGCCAGAGCGGAGTATGCCATAGTCCTCGAAGATGTTGAGATAGGCGGCAACGCCATCGTTGATCTTCCATTTGTGGTGTTTGGGAGTTTTATTATCCCAGAAATCGCCTTCGGGGAAAACGTTGATGTGATTGGGCAGATCAAGACGAAAATCGGAGCGGAAGCCACAACTTTCTTCCGCGACAAGCAGTACGAAGACTTGAAGAAAAAACAAGACGACGTGAAGTTTTCTAAAATAGTCATGAAGCTCAACGATGAGCTGAGAAGGGTGATTGGGTTCCGTATTGATGAAGTAAAGCTGAAAGAAATTGGCGGCACTCTTTCTGAAGGGCTTCAAAAAGCATACCAAGCAAAGATTATCGCTGAAAAACAAGGAGACGCGAATATTGTGGCGGCGAAAAAAGCCGCAGAAGTCGTAAGGATTACCGCAGCCGCAGAAAAATGGCGTGTGAGCGAGGTGTATGGAGAAATTCTGAAAAGAGAAGGCGGACTTGATATACGCCGCCAGGAAGCGCTAGAAAAAGCGGGAGAGAAAGGAAACACTATTGTTTTCGATAATAGCGGGAACACGTCGGAAGATGCCAAGAAAATTCTTGTCGCAACCGACCCTCTGCGCCATCAGAAAAATGGAGGTGGAAAATGAAATGGAAAGATGCCTTAGATGTGTTTCGGACGCATATCGCTTCAAGGTTGATTGTTGTTGGGGGTATAATTTCTGCGAATTTTCCGCATTGGAAAAACACCGCAAAGCATGTTTTTACACAAACAGTGTTTGTCGTTAAACAAACTATTGCGAGGATTCCAAGAATACCAATTCGCACGGTACCATTTGGGACGATTATATCTGTCTTGCTAGTCCTTACTACCCTCTATGCGCTCTACCCGTCAGGCGATGGTGCAGGAGAACAACAAGAAAGCGTGGTTAAAGCGTTCTTGTATGCTGTCGGCATAATTATTGCACTTGGCCTTTTAATCCTCGTCTTAGTTTTTAGTCGCGGTGATGGAGTAAGCGGCAGTACGCCGCCTACTCGAACATATACAGAAAGAGTATTTGGTAAATGGTACATTTATCCTCTCTGGGCGGTGTTCGGGTACGCTGTTCTGGATATGTACCGAAAATTCGTTTTCTCGCAAGTTCCGTTTGAATGGAAAGCATGGATTCCGGGATTTTCTTGGAATACTGTGGAGATCATCATCGCCGTTGTCGGGGTCTATTTTCTCTTGAAGAAAGGGAAAAAGAATATCACAACGGGAACAGGGACGGCGGGAAGCGGTACTTCTCAGGTTATTGCGACTAGTAAAGGGAGTAAAGAGGCTTTAATACTTATCCGAATCGTAATCGCGGTCGGACTCGGAGCAATTATCTACACGCTTTATGAGTACCACGTGGCGCATCTTCAACAGATCGCGACAAGTATAAAAAGCGGGTACTTGTATGTTCCAATACACGGACTTTTGTTTATTGGGGCGATTTCAGCAGCTGTTCTGGCGCTTGTTCGTTCTGATAAGGATTGGCTTGAAATACCCGCATGGGCGGCTTTCTACGGATCTTTATTTGTGGGAATGTGGCAGGATTGGTTTGATCCGTATGTAAGCGATCCCCTTGTTCCTTTCTGGTATGTGCCGTTTGGAGTGCTTGGGGTGCTGTTCTTTCTTCAATTGAGTATCAAAAACGATGATACGAGGACGGCGGTATCGATCATCTTTTTGTTTGCAATGGCGGCGTTTTGGATACCGCAGATAACGGCTATGGTTACGCCATCAGTGGTATACTGGTTCAGTCACTAAAATTAGTCGTTTCAACGGCAAAGGGCGGGGAATAATTCCCCGCCCTTTTTATGTGTTTTATACTGTTTCCCGATAAGGATCCGGTCCGGATTTTTTCGGCAATGAGAAACCCCCGGAGAGTTTTTCTTCGGCGAAATTTACATCGATTTTTCTTTCTTCGGGGTTTCGTATCGCTTCCGGTATCTCTTCAGCAGACACTCCTTCTTTTATTTCTGATTCGCTCGCCGGTACTTCTTCCGCCGCCTTCATTTTATGGATTTGCATCAAGGATTCTTTTATCGGGCGCAATATCTTCTCGTTCACTTCCAGTGCGATTTGTTTCGCGGTTTCGTGCTGGATTTTCAGCCGACTTTCAAGGTTTTCAATGAACTTTTGCGGCAGAGTGACCCCGATAGTGAGGAGTAAAATCTCGTTCGAGAGCTCGCCGACTTGGTCGATATGGAGATTGTGTTTTTTTTGTACACCGGTAATTATATCTACCGTATCAACAGAAGAAACGGCTTCTTTGACGTCATCGGGAAGGTTTTTAAGAAGAGTACTTATTTGTTCGTCGTTGTAAGGCATAAATTATATTTTTTATGGGGTAAAAGGTCGCGGGGGCGGTGGCTATGGTCTCGGTGAGCGCCGTGTTATTTCAGCAGCGATGGTTTGTTTTTGTCCATCTGATGTCCAGTTCGAGAGGGCGGGGACTTTTTGGAGTGTTTCGAGGGCTTTTATGTCCATTTGCTGAATCCTTACCGGGTCAAGAATCATACCGACAAGAGAATTAAGCTGTCCTTGGTTGAAGTTGCCGTCGGTCGCTATCTTTCCGAGCGCCGCACCGCTCAGGTTTTGAACCACATGCGGTCGCAAGAGAATATCCGGGTCTACTTGAGCGATGTCTTTTGGCTGCATGTCGTTGAAAATTCTTTCTACTGCGGCGACATCCGGTGCAGACCGCAGCTTCTCCTTGTTTACCGCAAGGTTTGCCGATGATCGCGCCTTTTTCTCAATATCCCGCGCTTTCTGGGTCGATTCGTCGAACTTTTCTTTATCTGCACGGTTTTTACCGATCTCGGTGTAGAGATTGTCGAATATCGGCTTGATGGTCGGGTCGGATTGTGCGAGAGAGTCGCGATGCGACGGTGTCATATTTCTATACACAGAGAGCTGTTTCCCTGAATCAAGCGCCTTGAAGTCTGAAATTTGATCCGGTAGCGCCTTTTCTTCCAGTTTCTTCACCATATCTTTCCCTTCTTTCTCTATCCTCTTCTTGTCAACTTCTTCGAATTTCTGAGCCGCTTCGGTAATCGCGAATTTGTCTTGCGCGCTTAACTTACCCTGGAGTGCGTCAAATATACTCCCTTCTTTGTCTAAGAAGTCTTTTCGGTGTTTGGCGGTCATATTCTTGTAGAGCGCCAATTGTTCTTCTTGTCCAAGCGCCTTAAATTCACGTATTCTTCCTTTGGCGGTGACATTACCTTGAGCATCTATTGTATCATCCAAGGAGAGATCTTTTGTGTCCCACTCCTCAAGGGTATCTTTTGCTTCCTTATTTTGGTAGCGTGCGAGATCCAGCGCCGCCTGTTTTTTCTCTTTATCACTCATTTTATCACCGAGTGATTCTTGGATTCTCTTCAGAAGATCTTGTTCTTTTCCGGGTTTTGCGTTTTTGATAAGCTCCTGCCGTTTGTCATTAGAGAGCTTTGACATTGCCGCTTTTATGTCGTCATCGGGGTTGATACCACGTGATCTCCCGTTGTAATTAAGGGAAATGGTATCTTGAAGGCTTGCGAGATATTTTGCCGCCCCGGCAGGATCTGTTCGAAGCATTTCTTCGACTTTTTTGGATTGTTCAGCGCGTCTTTGTGCAACCGGCTGTTCAAAGCCGCCTTTGCCGCCCGCTTGTCCGACATCAATCCCCGCCATTTTTGTGAGCTTGCCGACCATGCCGATTGAGCGGATGTCGCCGCTTCCACCCGCGAAACTGTTTGCTATCGCAAGTTTTACTCGACCGGCTTTACTCTTCTCCCAATCACTCCCATATTTCTCTTTTTGTCCGCTCATAAACCGACCTAACGATTGCCTGTATGCCATGGCCCCCGCACCGAGAGCTACACCGGTCCCAAACCCAACCGCAGTTTTACCATATCCCGCGAGGCGGTTGCCGACGCCGGTCATTGCCGTGCCAAGCGCTCCGCTCATTCCCGTTGCGGTTTTTAGCCCCATATAGAGGAGCGCTATGATCATAAAGAATTGCAGAAAGATGAAGATAATCGGGACAATGGATGCCCCTATTGAAGATGGCGCCCCTTCTGTAAAAAACGGATTCGTCTTGCCGGTGAAGTTCGCGGCAAGCATCAGGGTCAGATAGAGGAAAAAGAGAAAAATGGGGGCGAGGAATGCCTGGCTGATGAGTTCTGAAGACCAGCGCGACCAGACCTTTCCGCGCGTAAACGGGAGGATAAAGCTGAAAAACGCGAGCGGCGAGAGGATCATAAGGAGCCAAAAGGCGACGACGCGCGACAGGAACAGAAGCGCTGCCTTGAAAAAAATGACCGAGGCGATGATGTACATAATGCCGATCATCAGAAAGAGGAACATGCGCTGCCCAAAGTTATTCCAGATGCTCACAATAAGACTAGTAGAACTCTCAGCGCTCAGGAGCCTCTCTATTCCGAAAGCGCGCATGAATCCTTTTGAGACACTGAGCGGTTTCGGACCGCCTTGCGATATGGTAATAAACTTTACTTCGTCGGTCCCTATGTTCACATAGAACTCAAGTGCCAAGACGTTACTGACATCAATAATGAACCTTGTGGCGTAGAGGCTGAAGTTCATAAAAAGCGCGATCATGATGAGCGTGGCAAGCAGGCGCTTCGTTTGTCCTCCGGCGGTCTGGAGGATGGTGGAGATGGCGATATAGAGGAGAATGAATATAAAAAACGTATTAGAAATGTCGCGCAGTATCACCCAGCCCTTATCCACAAAGTCGGGGTTTTTGATCATTGTGCTGTTGAGGGATACGGCGAGAAGCACATCAAAGAAGATACCCACCAGACCGAATATCCACCGCGGTATTTCCACTACGAGGGTGTACCAGGCTCCGGCGAGGCACTCCTTGAACGCACTCCAGGGATATGGTCCGCAAGTTTGAACCTCGGTTTCCCAGAACCATGTATAAGCGTGCACCGTACTCGGACCGCGTGTCGGGGTAAAAGGCAAAAGAAAGAGCGTCGGCACCATGACGAATACCGTAAAAAGAGAAGCAATTGTACGCTTGTAGAGTAATGAAAGCATTTTACCGGTATGTTTTCTTCAGAAAAATCCAATCATACCGGATACCGGGACAATTTATTTCGTGACCGTGCCTTAGTATGATTATAGTCAAACTATGTTTGTACCTTTGCAGATCAGATGGTAATGGTAGTGGGTGGGGTAGCAAACCCTTCGCCGTTCATAAAGCTTTCTACTCCCGCTACTCCGTCCGTTATCAATTCGTCCAGTTCATCGGCGCTTTGGAGGAGGGCAAGAGCATTATCAAGGTAATTATCCAACTGTTTGGAGATAATATCTCCCGGCGTTTTTATGAAGTAACTGACACAGTTACTGTCCACGTCTTTTTCTATACAGTCTTTGAGCGAAATATACCCGCTTCCCTCAAGAGCCTCGTTTGTTGCAAGTTCAAGACTATACTCTCTTTTTTTGACCAGCCGATCTCGTTCAGCCATGTAGATTTCATACGGGTCATTTTCCGGTTCAAGAGCGGCGAAGTAGCAATCCCAAGAGTCTCCGGTCGGGCAGTTGTTTGCGTCTTCAAAATAGGCTTCATATCCCGCATCGCCTCCGTAGAATGTGGAATGCCGTAGCCGTTCTGCCGCGACGTAATTGCCTTCAATGATCTGCGTCTTAACGGAGTCGCGTATGGAAGAAAGCATGCCGATAGTGTTGTGTTCCAGGTCGGTCAAGTAGATTTGCGTCGCTTCCTCGGCTATTTCTCCGAAGTATTCTTTCGGGTTGGTGATAAACGTCGGCAACCCAAGATTTCCGGTTTTGACAAAGCTGAACATCATTTGCACCAGCTGATTGGATAAGAGCGCGCTCATGTATTTCGCGATCGGATCCAAGTACATTTCCTTGTAATGTATAGCTTGTGTGTAGATTTCGGTTAAGTAGGTATTAACCTCAATCAAAACCGCTTCAGCGGCTGTAATAATAGCTTTGGCGGTATTGATAATCGTCTCCATAAGGTTTCCCTCTTGTATCGGTTCATCAATTCCAAAATGCATAGACTCCCGGCTTAAAATAGTAGAGGTAATTCCTATGTGGGTAGCATCAATTACCGGGATAGCCGCTCGAGCCCTCTGCGGATATGTTAGAAAAATCGGGGAAAGAAAGATAGTAATAACGAACGCGGTCAGTAGTTTTTTTAAAAAAAGAGGCAAATACATAAAATGAGTTTTAATGGTTATTTTGCTACAAAGGCGAATAAATTACCACCTTCTCTCGGAAGAAATTCGACTTCCTTTTGTTTAAAAAAAGTACTTGCTGCCGCAAAGGCTTCAATAAAGCGTTTCGATGATTCATCAAGGCGCGACTGAGAAGCAACTGCTGGGAAGATGTCGCCAAAAAGATTACGAAATCCATCCAGTAAAATAAATGTTTCCGCGTAGCTATTGATAATTTTGAGATGAACAGACAGTGCAGATGATGGGACAGGGAATGACAAAGACTCAGTGAGGACGTTTTTATAGAAATCGATAAAAGGGTCGAGTTCCTCAAGTTTTTTCGGATTATTTTTCTCAAGCGCTTCTTTTATGATCTCAATATAGCTTGACGATTGTTGTTTTTGTCCATGAAACAAAAAGATTCCCGCCATAATATTACCGTACCTTTTAAGAGCTTCAGGGCTGTTATCGTCAGATGTTTTTACGTCTTTTGCGGTATAGGTGTCTGCGTCAAGTTTCTTTTTTTCCGCTTGTATTTTTTGCCCCGCTCCGCCGGCAATTTGCTCAAGAGTGGCGCCGTTGGCTTTTGTTTGTTCTCTCAGGTATGCCACCGTAGCAACGGCTCTCATAGTGCTTGTTGCAAGAACCGGTTCTCCTTGCGCGTCTGTGGTGGCGACGATCGTATTGCCGTATGGTTTCAGTGCGACATTCTTGTTTTCTACTGCGATGGCGGCGTCATTCACAGCATTCTTGTTTGAAAGCTGGTACGCCTCAAATATACCGGCTGTTAAGAGAACTAAGAACGCAAGTACGAGAAAAAATTTTTTTGTTGGAAATGGAGATTGCATGACTTTAGTATATCACCAGAACCAGCGTGCTGACAGAATAAATACCTGTGGATAAGTCGATTCAATCCGTCTTGTTTCAGGGAACCTTTGTGTTAAAATTGTTGTTATGAAAAACCTTATCAATACACACAACAAAGTAAAGCGAGTATTCTTTTTTGAAATTGGGATATTGTTTATATTGGCAATAATAAGTTCTTTTGTTCTTACTCAGTATTCACTGGCGGTATGTAGCATTGAGGACACGAGAGACTGTCCTAAAAGTACAAATACTAATGAAGAGATAAGTATGGTGTATACAGAAGCGACGAGTGCTCCGTCCGAGAATTGTGAGAATGCCGTACGGAGGGCTGTTGCCTATGCCACTAGTACGCGTGATACTGTACCACAGTGTCAGCTTGTCGGCGATCGTGCCGCCGCGCTCGCTACGTATTTTGGTTTTGGGGCTGATTGTTCAACACCTATTCTTAAGGCTACTAAAGAAGTCGCGGATAGTACGCCAAATAACCTCCCGTATTGCGCCCATATTGTGTATTCACGTGTTAGAAAAGCAATTGCGAGTGTTGATGATATTATGGCAGCCGTAACTCAGGCAAACAAAGACGCAGCATCAGAAGCGGCATCAAGTACCAAGAATGCTTTATCGGAAGCGGCAAAGGCGGCAAAGGCGGCAAATGATACTGCTACATTCAGGTTAATTGAAGCACAACGGTGTGTTCTTCCTGATTCTGCTCTTGATGATTTAGAGAAAAAATATGGTCTCACACCCGGTCCGCACTGTGGTTCCAGTGCATCGGTTAGCCTCGATCCTCTCTCTGTAGAAACTTTTACGAGAAATCTGAAGATTGGTAACAGTGGTGCAGATGTGCTCGCTCTTCAAAAGATATTAAACCGAAACATCGACACTCAGATCGCATCAACAGGACCCGGATCTCCGGGGAATGAGACAAGTTATTTCGGCCCTTTAACAAAAGCGGCGGTCATTAAATTCCAAGAGAAATATGTCGTCGAAATCCTCGCTCCTTTTGAGCTTACCTCAGGAACCGGGTTTGTCGGTGCCGCAACACGGAAGGTGTTAAACAGTCTTTAAGAGGAGAGGCATTTCCAGTCATTTGCGGTCAGGTCCTCCGCTCTCGCGCTTTTGGAAATACCGCATTGATCGAGTTTTTCCTCCAATAATTTCTCATCGAAAACAGCTCTCAAATTACCAAAGAGCTGTTTTCTTTTGTGTGCAAAACCGGCATGGAGCACTTCAAAAAACCGTTTTTCCGGTAAGCGAGGCTTAACCTCGCTTACATAAGCGAGGTTAAGCCTCGCTTTGAGTGGCGGAGTTTTGAAAAATTCGCGTGAAATGCTGTCTATGAGTAAAATAGCGGAATCAACCTTCGGCGGCGGCGTGAAACTGCCGGCTTTTACTGTTTTTATATACTTCGGTTCGCCGTATGCTTTTACGCTGATTGAGAGCAGGCTTTCTTTTTTGTCGCGAGCGATTATCCGTTCCGCGACCTCTTTTTGCACTAAAAGCGCCATTTTTGATGGCTGGTGCTCCGCAGTGAGGAATTTTCGTATGATGGCGCCGGTGATGTAATACGGGATGTTGGCAACGAGTTTGTACGGCATGGAGTGCTGCGTATGAAACATGTAGCCAAGAATATCCTCATTCACTAAAATAAGGCGTTGTTCCGCGAGTTCTTTTTTGAATTTTTTTTGCAGGAACGGAATGAGTTCTCGGTCTTTTTCAACAGCGATCACTGTGGAACCTCTGCTTAACAGTTCCGCGGTCAGTAGTCCCCTCCCCGGACCGATCTCAAGCACGGTATCTTTGGAAGATACGCCGCCCGCATCGGCGATCAGTGAAACGATACTCGTGTTTGAAAGGAAATGCTGACCTAAGGATTTTTTTGGTAACATTGAGGTACATCATACGGAATTCCATAGTAAGAATCAAGCAGAAACTATGCGCTATATATTCGTCCCATCTGGTTTTTCGTGTATAATGGAATAAAAAGAACGGCTCCGATCGTCATTAAAAATTAACGATAATCACCATGTATAAAAAAGAGAATCTGGTCTTATTGCTCGTCGTTGTTTCTATTACTATCGGAGGATATGTTGTTTTCAAAAACTCTGAATACAAGGGGTCGATTGCTGTGGTTCAAAGTTTTGGCGTTGAACTACCACGCACAATTCTTGACCCGTTTGATACTGTTTCCGGTGCATCATCCGGAAAAGATATGAAACGCGATGCATTACGGTTTTCCAACACCAGTACATGGGAACAGGAGTTTCTGTATACTGCACGGAGATGGCCGGTGTCGGTCCCGGATTGGCAGAGAGTTATCGTACTTCCTCCTCCGCCGGAGAATACTTCCGTCCGCACAAATGAAGAAATCGCCCTCTTGAAGACTTATAAAGATACGCTCCGCACACCGGAACGGTTAAAAAAAATCTTAGACGAGGTGTCAAGTTCTACGACAAAATTCGGCGATTTTACGCTGGCAGACTATCTTGATGGGCAGAAATTTCCTCTGACAACGGAAGCGCTTAATCCAGTGATGAACGATCTTCTTATTTTTGTTTTTAATATGAAGTACAAATACGACCGCGTTCGTCCGAGTGTCCTTGATCCAAATCTGTCGCCAGTCATTGCTGTTCCTGGACACCCGGCGTATCCGAGCGGGCATTCTTCTCAGATGCATTTCCTCGCTTACTTTTTAAGTGAACTTATGCCTGATAAATCAAAACTTTTTGAAGCTCGCGCGGACGAGATTGGTATTGATCGTGAAATTGCGGGACTTCATTATCCAAGCGACACTAAAGCCGGGCAGTTGTTGGCGCGGCAATATATGGACATTTTACTCAACGATCCGAAGTTTAAAGCCAAACTTCTTATTGCTCGCGCAGAGTGGCAATAAATTAGCAAATGCGGCACCCTAATCTATTTTTATTAGGACGGCTTGGTCGTGTTGTGGTGGTTGTTTTTATCACGATGTTTGTCTTCTTTTTGGTCTTTAAGACAAGCGTGTTTCGAAGCGTCAGAGACGTCGCTATGGTAAAATCAACCCCTGTTTTTATCTGCGGCAAAAACCCCTCGGATTCTTTGCATGCTGAAAATAAATTGGTTTTTGGAACGGAACTATCCTGTTATGTGACTTATTACCGTTCGCTTACCGCTTTTTTGGGAGCCCCTGTCGCCCTCTTGGATCTAAAGAGGAGGGTTGTGAATGATAAATATGCCAACGAAGAATGCCATCAAATAGCGCACGCCATAGGAAGAAGTGCTGTGGAAAATAACCTTGTTGTTGCAACGGCGTTTGCTGCCGGCGATCCGCTTTGTGCCGATGGGTATTTCCACGGCGTTATGGAGGGGATTATACAAAAACGCGGCACAAAAGAGATTTCTGTGGAATTTTTGAATGGGCTTTGCGAACCGTTTCGCCAAAATCAGTCTTCTGGTGCAGATCATTATAACTGCGCGCACGGCATAGGGCACGGCAGTCACGCGTGTCCCGTTTAACTTTTCGAAATCCTAAATACCCCTTGTAACACAAG
>CAYRXD010000047.1:0-11014 GCA_964428135.1 uncultured Candidatus Saccharibacteria bacterium
TATGCTAGAATTAGCTATAGGAGAAAAACCAAAACTCGATTGACGAAATTGTACGATTCGATTTATCCGCCCCTGCCATACGCCGTCTTCTTCGTCGTATTTTTTGGCTCGGAGTGATGGGTGGTTTATGTTGGCGAGCAGGAATGAAAACTGTTTTTTGGCGGACGCTTGAAGTTCTTTCGGGAGCGAGCGGAATTCTTTATCGGCTCGCGCGATAAAGTTGATGTTCATGGAGTGCGTTTAATATGGGCTTCGTATTCTTTCATGCTTTTGAAAGGTCCGACTGTTTTGCCGACTCGAAGTTCGCCAATCCCCTCTTTGAGATACGCTTTCAGGTCGTGGCGATCCACCACGGCTTTCGGACGAAGGACTATCTCATTGCCGCGAAAAAAGACCTCAAGAAGATTCCCATCCTCAAGATGAAGCTTCTCTCGCATGCGAACAGGAAGTGTGACCTGCCCTTTGCTTTTTACTTTTACGAGAGGAAAGGCGGTTTGTTTTAATTGCTGGGTATTCATAAATATAAGTAAGTTGGAAAGTTAGAAATTCCAACTTATTTCAGTATAGTCAAGCAAGACTAAAAGTCAACGGCATACGGCCGTTCGTTCTCTATTTCATCCGCATACTTCCCTTCCGCGGAGAGGGAGTTCATCTTTGCGCGGAAGAGAAGAGCAGCGCGGGCTTTGGCGATATTTTCATCCGATGAAGTATTTTGCGCCCAGATTTTGAGGACGGGGTTTTGAATGGCGCGGGAATAGGAGAAAGTCAGCTTCCACGGCAGCCCCCTAAAAGTCTTATTGGTTTTATTCATGGCGTTCAAGTTCGCCGTGGCTTGCTCGTCGCTTTGCCCTCCGGAGAGAAATACTACTCCGGCGAGATTGTGCGGGACGTTTTCAAGAAGGCATTTGGTGGTTTGAGTAGCAACTTCTTCGGGGGTGGATTGATGCGATGCGGATTTTCCGGCGATGACCATGCTTGCTTTCAAAATCATTCCTTCCAACAGCACGTCCTGACCTTTTGTTTCTTCAAACGTTTTTTTCAGGATTGCCGCAGTGGCTTGGTAAGATTGTTCAATCGTATGATTGCCGTCTATCAGTACTTCCGGCTCAATGATCGGCACAATCCCCGCTTCCTGGCAGAGAGCTGCATATCGTGCGAGGGCGTGGGCATTGGTACTGACACAGACCACGGATGGCATATTCTCATCTATGGTAATAACCGCACGCCATTTGGCGAATCGTGCGCCGAGTTTTACATATTCAGCGAGCCGTTCGCGCAAACCGTCGAGTCCTTCCGTTATCTTCTCACCCGGGTGTAATGCAAGCTCTTTTACTCCGCCGTCTACTTTAATGCCGGGGATGATACCTTTCTTTACAAGGAGTTCAGGAAAAGGAACGCCATCCCCTGTTTTCTGCCGGATGGTTTCATCGAACAAAATCACTCCGCTCACATATTGTTCAATTCCTGACGCACCAAGAAGCACCTCGCGATATGCGCGGCGATTCTCTTCCGTACAGGGAACATTCACCGCCACGAAGCGTTTTTCGCATGTCCCCGCGGACTCATCTGCGGCGATAATTCCTTTCCCGACTTTAACCAGTTCTTTGGCGGTTTGTATGAGTTTTTCGTTCATAAAAATAAAATTTTATCGGTCTGATATGTATTTCATACTATCATAGCGTTCATTTTTTACAATTTTAAAACCTCCCGACATTATGTCGGGAGGTTTTTGAACGCAAGATATATAATTTATTATTCCACGTACCCTTCAAGACAATAACTCGTTGAGCCGGTTTTATAAATATAAAAGTTTCGTGCCGCAGTGGTGGGAAGAAAAACCATATTTCTATCCCCTGCTCCGGAAAGAACCCCAAGTTCTACAACTCGTATCATATCATTCGTATTTTCAGGTAAACTTTCTTTTATGTACAGGTGAGAGGGGTCAACACCCGAGCTCGCATACGCACTGACAATAACAGACGAAGCGGTGCTCGGAACTTTTGCGGCATAATTTAGAACATAGTACCCCCCTGAGGCGACACCGGAATTACATACTTTGTTTTTATAAAAATACGTTATTTTTCCGCCGCTCGCTTGCGCATCCACATACCCCTTCGTCGTAAGCGTGTTCGCCGGATCCTCCGCAACCGTCGGAGAACTCTGCGCTTTGCCGTTTATGGTGAGCGCCGGAGAAGTCGCAGTCGGCGTTGTACCGATACCGACTTTCCCGAATTGCGCCCATGCTGCGATAATCCACTGGTTCAAGTAGAGATTGCCGTCTCTCACCTGAGCGACTCCTCCGACATTGATCGGAGGAGGAGGATTTCCGTTGGGAGGAGCGCCTGACGGCGGTACCCAGGCGGCGAGAGAGTAGCCTACTGCGGTGGAGAGAATAAGAGAGAGGACGAGAATGCGCAAAGTGTTGGCGAAGTTGTTGCGGTTCATAATTTTTTGTTAGTTTGTAAATGTGCGCTTATTATAGCACGCCCAACACTACCGCGGAAATATGTTATCCACAGTGACTTACTTCAAAAACACCGCCGAAATAGCGTCGGCTTCGGGGATGCAAAACGCATCTTTTTGCTCATCAAGTTCTCGTAAAGTTGCTGCGGGATACATGAGGCAAGAGGAATCAGCTGCCGACGGAGAACGATCAAAGCCGACGGTCGCGCCAATCGCGCGCAGCGCAAGCTTTTTGCTGCGCGCCAAAATTGAGCCTGACCCTGCCCCCAGCCCGTGAAGCGACAGGAGGCTTGCGTTCATGCCGCTCGTCGCACGAAACCACGGTACTCTATCCGCCTGAGATGACGAAAACAGAGCGAAATCTACAACGTACAAGAAGCGAACAGATGTTCCGTACGGCATGGATGACTGTTCGACGCTCTTCAGGAGAATATCGCTATCGTACTGTTTCCGTGCGGCATCATAAAACGGCGCTTCTTTCGGTACGGGTGCGCCGGGGGTTAAGAGAGTGGTTTTTACCCCGAATGTTTTTTCCGCTTCATCACGCAAGCGAGAAAGAATTTCCTTGTCAACTGCGCCGTATGAACCGATGAATATCTCTTTCACCGCCGTTTTTGAGAGCGATGCAAAAAATTCCTCATCCCTTGCATTAAGGGAAATCTCCGCCGACACAACCGGCGGAATTTCGGTACCGGAGACGGCGAGGATTGCGGCGGCAGGAGCTGTCTGGTCGACCGCACTTCCGGTCTTGTTGTCAGATTTTGGCAACGGTTCGAGACCAAAATGAGAAACATAGATGACCGCAAGCGCAAGAGTTAAGAAGAAAAGCCCCACCGTAAAGAGCAGTGCGGTATCCGCCTTCCCTTGCGCGTACATATCTTTTGTCTTTGTCTTCATAACTTTTATAGTCGAATTTTATACGGCGAACCATGAGTCAAGGGGGTCGGGCGACCAACGCTGTTGTGATAGACGCGCTCTTGCGCTTTGTTTTTTTGCACCAGAGCGATGACCCGTTCCACCAGCCGCTTCGGGTCAGAATCAAAAACAATGTTGTTGTTGGTGCGGTGGCTTTCATTCATTATATATTTTATCACTTCATCCGTCATCCACCCTCCTTCAAGCACGCCGACCGGCTTGCCGTCTTCATACGCGACAGTAAATTCATTGATGGTGCCGATTCTTCCGCACCCGACAAACACCGCATCCGAGGCGCGGGTGAGCAAAAGATTCCGCCCCGAGTATCCGAAGCCGGTGTAGACGACGACATCAAGATAGTCAAGCGGGAGGCGGTATGTTTCCACGTGCTCTTTTTCGGAAGAAGCCGGAGAAAGTCCGATGGAAAACCCGCCCTGGTCTTTCGCCCCTATCGCCGCCCAAAGTGGAAAACCGGTGGTGGCGCCCGTCACGAGCACCGCTCCGGCGCGCGCAATCTCGCGCCCAAGGCTTTCCGCCTGCTCCATCGCCCCCATCCCGCAGTGCCGCGTTTCCGCGGCGCCGGAGATGCAGAGTTTTATTTTATTGTGCGCGTGTTTGTTTTGGTTCATGTTTGCAAATGAAAAATTAAAAACGGCAACGACTGCTTACTTTACAAATTTGAAAGTTGATAAAATTCGCGTGCTTGTAGCATCGCTTTCGTTTCGCAAAGAAATATTATAAACTGTGGTGGCAGAATCCGCCCATTGTCCGAATATATATCTTACGGCATAGTTACTTTGGGGCGGCTGATACTTAATTGCCGTCAATCCGTTTAACGCCATAATTTCTTGTTTCTGATTAGTTTTTGCCAGCGTTGAAACCAACAACTGTTTATGAAATTCTTCAGCCATCTTTTCTGGACTGGAAAATGAAAAACCTGGAATACTTATAACGATAAATTGTTTTTTTGTTTGTTTATCTACAACATCAACGATACTTGTGCCTGAATGATTAACCGCTATCGCCAGAGTAACATCAGTACTTGGACGTTGCCGTATTTCCATATCTTTTGGATATTGAATCTGCCACCCAAATTGCGGGTCTTTATAGGTGAGCCAGTCAAGCGGGGTACTATCGCCTGAATCGCCCTTGGTTATGTTTGGCTCTTGAAATACGGTTTCTGTTTCTTTGGTTGATGACGAATTGTTGATTGCTACTTCTTTTTTGGAGACTGCCTGCAATTCCTCCGCCGGTAACTTTTCCAGCGGAAAATTCTTGAAATACAAAACCGCCCCGCCAATGGTGAGCAGGAAAATAACCAAAACAATCATATTCGCGAAGCCTTTTTGGGGATGGTTTTGCATGGTTTTTGATTTTATTGACAAATAATAACGGTTTGGTATACTGAAATAAATTCACATGGAAAGGCACTTCGTAGCGGGCACGTCCCTACGCGGTGCTTTTTCTTTTGTACCCCAGTTTCTGTTCCAGATTATCCAGAAAAACAATCTTTTCTTTCGCGGTTTTTTTCAAAAGAATCGAGCAGGTTTTATGGTGCGGACTCAAAACAACTTTCAGTTTCTCCTTGCCATACAAATATTCCGCAAGACACCCAAAATCTCCGTCGCTCGTCACAAGAACCGCTTTGTCATAATTCGCGTATTCAATCATCGTGTGCAATACCAATTCCGCATCCACGTTTCCTTTGTTTTTTCCTCCGTCTCCCATTATCGTCGGTTTGAAAATCAAAGTATAGCCGTCATCTTGGAGAGCGCGGTACAAACTCGTGTTCGTGGGAATATAGCCGATGAAAAGAAACGCTTTGGAAACATGATACTTGTGTTTCAAATACACGCGGAACTTTTGATAGTCGAGGTGCCAACCGAGACTTTTGATGCCTTTGTAAAGATTCTCACTGTCAATAAAAGCGTAATTGTTTTCATACTTTTCTGTTGTGCGCATTTGTCCATCATTCATGTTTTCATTCTATCACAAAATCACCGGTCAAGAAATTTTTTCTCCCATCCCGCAATGCCACGTCTCCGCGCTTCGGGACGAAGGCTTTCAAACCGAGGGAGTCGCGGAGGCGCTGCGCGAGGAATGCGGAGCGTGCTTGGCTCAAGATTATTTATACGCCTCCGCCGCAACAATCCCGTCCAGCACGAATTGTTTGATTCGTTTCGCGATTTGAAACGCTTCTTCGGCGTTACCCCAATGAAATTCCGGAAAATCTCCTGGATACCGAGTTTCAATATAATAATTGTTTAAGGTGTCCAAATCGATTTTATGTTTTTCCAATTCCTTGCCGAGCTCCGCGTCTTGCTCAATAATAAGAGATGCCAGCCGAAGCAGGTCATGGGTTTTCGGAGGAAATATATCGCACGATACCAAAAATCCTTTGAGGTACTTTTCTGTCATTTGTTGCGCGAGAAAGCAGGCGGTATTGGGCGAACCGTGCTTTTCTTCCAGAATCGCAAAAATACTCAAGCTATCATCTTGCGCCTTCTTAAACCACTTCTCGTAATTTTTTTCTTCTTCAGCCATACAAAATTTGCCCTTTTGTAAAAATTTCTTTGATAAAGAGGTCGTTTATTTTTTTTCTTTTTTCAATCTGCTCGGGCGTATACACGATGAGATCCATGGAAAAATCGCGCGGAAACAAAGAAATGCTGATATCGCGGCGGACAGTCTTGATGTCTTCAGCTTGTTTTACGACAAGGAGGTCTATGTCGCTGTCTTCCGTCGGCGTTCCCCATGCGAAAGAACCGAAAAGAATGATCTTTTCCGGCTGAAATTCCCGAGCGATTTTGTCGGCGACTTCTTTGATTTTTTCGCGAGTAATCATATGGATACTATACCATAAAAGACTGCGGTTCGCATTTCCCTTTAGGGCTTGTAAATAAATAAAGTATTCGGTTCGGTTTCAGATTTTCGTAAGATTTCATTTTTTGGATTGAGTAAATCTTGAGGCATATCGAGATATGGTGAAAGATTTGTGATTGAGAAAAAATGAAAGATTGCGGAAATATGGAAGCGAAACGGAAACTTTATTTATTTACAAGCCCTTACCTCAAAACTCAAGCTCTACGCTCTCTCCCCGCTTCGGCACGACGGCTTTTAGCCCTAAGTAATCCCGAAGTCTTTGCGCCAAAAATGATGTCGCTTTCGGCTCTCCCATGACCACGAAAACTTTCTGTACTTTGTCTTTCATAAATTCCACGAAATCAAAAAGTCCGTTCGTGTCGCGGTGTGCAGAGTAGCCGTGAATGCTTGCAACGCGAGCGCGTATCTCTCTGTCTTCGCCCATGATCCTCACGAACTTTGCCCCCTCCTGCATAAGCCGCCCCGGAGTCCCGACGGCTTGATAGCCCACAAGGAGGAGCGTCGTCTTCGGATCGGAAAGATAATTCTTCTCATGGTGCAATATCCGTCCGCCGTTCGACATGCCAGAGCCGGCAATGATGATCTTCGGGGGATGTACGCCGAGTATCGCTTTTGAATCTTCGGCATCAGGGGTAAACTTGAGCATCGGAAAATTAAAGACATCGTCCCCTGACCGTATGATGGCTTGTGCGCCAGCGTTAAAATAGCTCTCATGTTTTTTGTAGATCGCCGTCGCTTTAATGGCGAGCGGCGAATCGAGGAAGACCGGGGTTTCCGGAATGCGCCCGTGCTCGACGAGGTCATTAATCTCAAACAAAAGTTCCTGCGTACGTTCAAGCGAAAACGCCGGTAGAAGCAATACGCCCTTGTTTTTTATCGTGTCTTCAATGATATTTTCCAGCAGCTCTTTTCGCTCTTCGCGTTTCTCATGCACCCTGTCGCCGTACACGCTTTCAATAAGGAGATAATCAATATCCGAGAGATACTCGGTGTCTTTCAAAAGCGGTGCCGGTGAATTTCCGAGATCGCCGGTAAAGAGGATCTTCTTTGTGTTATAGGTTATTTCAATCATTGCCGATCCGAGGATATGCCCGGCATCAAACAGCTTGACGGTCATATCGTCCGAAAGAGACATCGACTGATGATAGGTCAGTCCTTCCCAAAGCGAAAGGGCTTTTTTGATATCGTCCGCTCCGTAAATCGCTTCTTTTCCTTCGCGTGCCGCTTCTTTTTCCATAAGATGAAAACCGTCTTCGAGCATGGCTTCCGCGAGGTCTTTTGTCGGCGGAGTGGAATATATTTTCCCCTTGAAACCGCTTTTGACCAAAAAAGGTATCCTGCCGACGTGATCAAGATGCGCATGCGTCACAAAAAGCATGTCGATTGATGCAGGGTCGTACGCGAAGGGCTCGCGGTTCTCATCCTCGCTCATCTTGCTCCCCTGCACCAGACCGCAGTCAACAAGAATTTTCTTGCCTTCCGCTTCAAATAAAAAATTCGATCCCGTTGGTCCGTTTGTGCCGCTTGCAAATGTGAGTTTTGCTTTTTTTATCATAGAGTACGTTTTTGTCTATTATACATCAGAAAAAAAATGAAGATAGCGATTATGCTCCCCAGTACATCAAAAAAAATATCGCTTGCGGTATCCACGGGGTCGTGCCGAGAAAAAGCGATGAACGTATCCACGCTGAATTCAAAAAGCTCCCAACCGATGCCGATAACCAATACGGCGGAAAGTGCGGTGGCAAGGGCTTTTCCACAAACAACTTCCCCAAGAGCGGAGATCTTGGGGAAGACCGGTAAAGGCGCCGACGGAGCGGGGTTTCGATAAAAGCGATACCATAAAGCAAACGACGCGACCCACGCCCCGCCGAGCGTATGCATGATCATGTCGAACCACCAAAATTTCCAGTACCAATGAAATTGAAACGCGAAGTAATTGAGCATGGCAACAACGACAATAAGTACGACCGTGCCGATAAAATAGTTTTTTGTCATATCGCCATTATACCGTACCCTTCATTTTCTCCAAAATGCCTTATACCATCGTTAATTATGGTCTCCCCATAAGTCCTCGGAAATTTCGAGGCGGGATTTTGAGAAAAATACGAGATATACCGAGGTACATTGAGGATTCTTGTCAAAATCCCGACCGAAATTTACAGGACTTGGTGGGGGGAGATTAATTAATGATGGTATTACCTGAATAAAAATATCCGCACAAGTGCGGATATTTTTAAGTCGCCGAGAGAATTTGCTTAGCGAAATGCTAAGTGGGTACCCTCTCCATTTCGCCAAGACGGAATGGAAGTGATCAGAGTTCCCTTCTCAAAGATACCTAAGAAATTATCATGGCGACTTACTTACAGTATACACCCGAGAATAATTTTTATGCAATAGTACGGCTATTCGCTCCCTCCTCCTCCGCCTCCCGCACCGCCGCCAGATTGCCCTCCGCCGGAACTGCCCCCCTCAGAGCCTGTACCGCCCCCCGCACCGCCTCCGCCGATCTGAGGACCGGAGCGACCGTCCTCACTGCCGGCACCGCCTTTCTCATATCGACCAACATTTGCAAACGATAGCTGCGGCTCTACGCTGTATGAAAAATTGGTCGTCGAACCGGCATTCGTCAGGCGGAAACAGTAGGTGATACCTAAGCCCGCATTTAAAGATGAACGAACCGAGTACTCATGTTCGGTAAACTGAGAAGTTGTGAGACTGTGCGCGGATGTTTCGTTCCCGAGAGACTTGAGCTGTCCGGCAACAAAACTTTTTCCGCCCGGATCCGTAAGTCCGGAGGCATTCGTAGTGACCGCGCCATCAAGCGCATACTGCGTCAAATCCATAATCCACTCTTGCCATGTCCACACGGATGCAGACGGCACATCAAGCCATGACACACAGCTGCTTGATGCGTACTGCAGGCGGTACGTGATATTGAGAGCATCTCCGGCACCCGTATTCGATATCACAAAACGCAGTCTCCGCCGATCGCCGACAAAAACATCTGTCGGCGCAGTGTCTTCTGCCGCATTCCAGCTTGCGGAGGATTCGCTTCCATCGTCCCTGCGCCAGCGATAGTGGAATTGGGTGAGACCGGAAGACACGCTTACCGTAATTGCCGGATAGTTCGTGTATCCGTCAAGCGCGGTGCCGTTCGATTTCACCATGCGGAAATAATAGGTCGTAGTGGTGGCATTCACGGGGTCGAGCGCAAAGCCCCATTCGCCTTCCTGCCCAATGGCGAGACGATTCAAGTTTGAGACGGTCGGGTTATTCTCTTCATACGATTCATTCACATCCGAAGCGGCAAGAAGCGTTGCAGTCGTGGTGGCGCCATCCGTAACACCCGCACCCGTGTTGTCTTTGAAAATCCATGTGCCGGTCGTTTGCGTTTCTTCATTCCCAAATGTCCAAAATGTACCGCTTGATATGGTGTTGTTGTAGATAGTGAGAATATCCATGACATGGAGAGCCTTATTGTAAATTCGGATGTCGTCTTGAATGCCATTAAAGGCGCTACCGCCTGAAAAACCGATCCTGAGAGCTCCGGTACTATTATAAGGTCCCCCAGAAATGGATACGGGAGTGGCGTCAGATACGCCGTTCACATAGACGGATACGGTGGATCCATCGGTTACGCCGGCAAGCTGATACCATTGAGATGCCGCAAGCGCAGTGTTACCGGTAACGGTGGTATCAGAACCATCGGTAACGGATACTGCGAATGCCGGGTTATTGCCGCTTGTAACATTAAACCGATAGGGAGCCGTCGTCACCGTGGCGACCTTTGAGAAGACGCGCCGAGTCACGCCAGCGGCATTCAGGTTGACCCAGCCGATATAAGTTACCTTGCCGCTCGTAACATCCAAACTCGCGCTGTCAGGGACATTCACCTCGTCGTTCGTCGCGTCAAAGTCTAGCGCCCCGTTCACCTGTCCTGAAACCTGATCGGTAGCGGTCATGGTTCCCAAAGCGTCGCCATGATTCGCATTTGACGTGGAGTCGCAAACCTCGAACGTGCTGTTACAGGTTACGGTGGGATCTTCATCTAAATTCCACACCCCGACTTCTCCCTGCGCATCCCATACTCCCGTTTTGTTTCTCTGGTCGGCGGCATTTGCTTTTCCGTAGTACATGAGTACCGTTTTTGCCGTGGTGGAAGAAATATCGGTTGGCTGCATCCATGCGACGAATGCTCCGGTGGTTGACGAATATGATTCAAAGTAAAAATCAATAAGCGAGCCGCCGCCGGTATTGCAATCCGTCCCGGAAGTGAATATGGCATCCAAAGGATATTTGTTGTCAGAGGTGAGTTTTTGAATTTTTCCGGCGCTGGAAGTCGCTTTAAGATCTGCTATGGTGGACGTCGCGACAAGCGGGAAACCGGAAGTGGTCGTCGTGGCAACGCCGCCCAAAGTGCCGCCGGCAGTTGCGGTGATTTTTCTGCAATAGGAAAAAGTTGAATCAAACCACCCTCCGCCAGCGCCCACATCCGTCCACGGTCCGGCGGTTTGATAGGCGTATTGTAACTTGAACGCTTGGGATGATGTGGCGAGTTCCGCGCCGGTAACGCTGATATTCTGCCGAAGCCGGATGGGGGTACCGGTGGAAACAAGCGTGTGAGCGGTGTTCTCGGTTTGAAGAGACGCTCCCGGTTGTATAGCATCTGCGTTTGCATACCAGCGATAATCTTTTTGGGTGAGGGTGGGGGTAGCGGCGCTCGCCGTCGTGATCTCCGGTACAACGGAAT
>CAYRXD010000048.1:0-1142 GCA_964428135.1 uncultured Candidatus Saccharibacteria bacterium
CCTGCGGGAAGGGTCGGGGTGCCGGCGGTTATCTGGAGGGTGGTGGTGGTGGCGTCTTGCGTGGTGAATGTCCAGGCACCGCCTGCGCCTGCAAAGGTGAGATTATAGAATGCGCTTGATGCGGGGAAGATGTTTTTTCCTCCCGTCGTCGCAGCAAATGTCACTGTCCCCTGCCGCGCGCTAAAGACATTGTTGTTCGTCCAATTCCCGAATACAGTCATGGAATAGTTTCCGGAATTGTTCGCATCAAGAATATCGTTTGCGCCGATCGTGATGTCGGTCGCTTTCACATCGGAACCGAGCGTGATAGTCTTCGATGTTCCATCAATAACCACGCTTCCAATATCTTGTTTTGAAGCAGTCGCGTCCGTCCATTGTTTCGATGCCGAGCCATTAAAGGTAACATCAGATGTTCCTTTATTCCAGAGTCCGCTTGCGCCGATGGAAAGGTTGCCGGAAATCGTGATCGCATTCGCGCCGTTCTGTGCAAGGGTTCCGAAATTTACCGACACGTCATTATTTACAACGAGTTGCGAGAGCAGGTTCCATGTCGCCGTACCGGAAGTTTGTCCGAATGTTACGTTATAAAATGCATACGATGTCGCGCCCGTGCCATCGACTGTTTCCGCCGTCGAGGTTGCCGTAAACACCACAAGCCCGGTACCTGCGGTGAAGCTTCCGTTATTCTGCCAAGACTTGCTGACATTGAAGGTGTTAGCGTCCGCCGTGAGCGAACCTTTGTTGACTATGCCGCCGGTGGTAATGGTGCGCGTCGCGGCGCTATCGGGACGAAAAGTATTGCCGGACTTAATCCAGATTTTCACATCCGAGCATCCGGCAATCGCACACGCGGAAAGATCATTGCTCGCGTCTACGTTATGAAAAATATCTTCGTTTCCTGACACCGAATTATCGTACTGTCCGAGATTTGCATTGGTTAAAATTTGATTGTCATCCGAACCGATGGAAAGGTGCCGTTCGTACAGCTCAAGTCCGGTCATGTCGCTTTCAATATTGTATTTCGCCACCGCCACCGCTTCGTTCGCGTCTGCCGCAGAGCTCACCCACACCGTAATAATATCCCCCACAGCAACATTCACATTCGCGATACTCCATGCTCCGCCGGAAATGGTACCGGTTTT
>CAYRXD010000048.1:1152-11006 GCA_964428135.1 uncultured Candidatus Saccharibacteria bacterium
CGTTCTTCGCCACCGCCACCGTACCGCTCGTCACATTTGCAATCTCGTCATACTGCTTCGCCGTACCGGAAATGGTGATGCCCGCCGCCCACGTCACCTTCCAATCCTCTACGGAAGGACACGAACCGGCGCTCACACACGTAAAGTTTGCCGCCTAGCGTATCTCGCCGTAAGTCACTTTGTTGAGGGGGCGTATATTTATCGGTAAACTGCTTGTCCCCGTCGAGTTTGACGGCAGATCACCATCCGGAATAAGCGCCCATGTGCCGGTTGAAGTGCTGTAGTATTCAATTTGGTACAAAAGCGAACTGCCCGCGGGCTTTGTTTCCGTCGAACTTGCCGTGTCCCAGAACGGTCCGTCGCCGTCGCTAAATTCGATCGCCGGAGAAACAAGCCGCCCAAAAAGCGATTCGTTCGCCGGCGCCATCATGAACGGTTCCCCAAAAGGAGTCGCGGTAACGGAAGGAATCGTCTCAATCGATTGCAAAGCGGACCATAAGGAAGCGTTCCAGTACGAGAAATCGTATCTCGCATTCACATCATCGAACCAGAGAGAAAGCAGCGTGCCATCGCCCGTCCTTCGCGTTTGCGCCGTAAACGAATCTTGAACGGTAGAGAGCGCGGCGCCTCCCGCCCATGCGCCGTTGTAGGAATTATAAAGAGCGTTCGCGGTATCGGAATATACTTCCATTAAGTACCCATCGCGTCCGGTTGTTGTCTCGTAATCGCAATCAACAGGACGTCCGTTTTTATCATTTCCGATTGTGATATGTTCGATATTTGTCCCGAACGTGGAACCGTCCCATAATACTGCACCAATATCGGCATCATGATCAATGTAGCAGAGTGCCATGTTGTCCGTCCCTTTGTCGCGCTTGAGAGTTCCCCACTCAAAATCGTCTCCGCCGCTGTTCGGAAATGTTCGCCCGGTAGGAGCCGAACCGGGAACAGGACTCCACGCCGAACCGTTCCAGCTCCGCCAGACGATACCGCCCGTGTTGCCGTTACTCGAAAGCGCAACCGCTTGTCCGCCGCTATCCTCGTACTCCAGTCCGATGCCTTCATGCGAAGTTTCCGTCATTGCGCCGAATGTCGCTCCGTTCCCCCACACACTTCCGCTCCACACCTGTGCTTCATACGTTGCCCCCGTATCGCGAACCATCGCAATAATTTCATTGGAACCCGATGCCGGATCCGATGCCATTTTTATCCACTCGCAGTTATTCGCCGATGTTACATTTATCGTTCCGGACGCATACCAGCTTGTCCCGTTCCATTTGTAATACGTCGGATCCGGGTCGCCGTCGCACGCGGCGACAACCGCATCGCCGGTGGTTTCTTCAAAAACCACGTCTACGCCGCGCGCGCTCGTATTAGATACGCTGTTTGCGATCGTCTGAAGATTTCCCCACGCGCTATTTTTATAGACTTGAGCTTTTACCGCTCCGTTCGTGCCTATCGTCGCGAGCACGTATTCGTCGCGCTGCGGATTTTCTTTCAAGACTATCCATTTTATCTGCGCGCCGACGGACTGCGCGGAGAGTTCGGAACCGAGCGACGTTCCGTTCCATATCCGGTACCGCGGCGTCTGAACCGCCCCTTCCGCGTATGCGATGAACGCAGCGCTTGCCGTTGCTGAAACCGTAACGGCGTTGGAGTTTGCATACGCATTCGTATAAGTGCCGGTGTCGAATTGTTCGCTTGTTGTCTGGAACCACGTGGACACGCCGATCGTCGTATCAACCGTAAAACTTCGCGTATCCGACCACAGCGAATACGTGTTGCTCCCGGCAGGATCCCGTGCCCGCACCCGCCACCAATAGGTCGTACCGTTCGTCAAAGCGTCCGCCGCTTGTATGGTAAAGCGTATCGTATCGCCGGAAGTGAACGGGTCGGTATCCGCAGGCGTAGTGAAATTTGAAAATCCGGCATGCACATTCGAACTTCTTGTGGTCGAAGCGGAAAAAGTCGGACTCGTTGACCATGACACCTGATATTCCAGGTCTTCGCTTTGCGGATCGGTGGAAGAAAATTCAAACGTCGGCGTCGTGGTCGCTGTCTTTTCATTATCAAAAAGTTTCGTTTGTGTCGGCGTTGAAACGCGAGAACCCCACGTAAGCGTCCAATCATCGAGGGTCGGCGAGTTTCCCGATGTGCTGAAATTTGCCCGAACTCTCACGGTAGCGTAGACCGTTTCATCAAGCCCCAAGAGATTGACGGGAGAAGTCGTGAAGCCGCTTCCGTTTCCTGAAAGGTCGGCATCCGGAATAAGCGCCCATGAACTCGTTGACGTGAAGTATTCCATCTGATACGTGATCTGGCTTCCTCCCGGTTTCGTATTACTCCACGAGAGAGCGCCCCACGCAGTAGCGGCCGTACTCTGTCCGGAACTGAAAGAAACGGAAGTACTTGTGGCGCTTCCCGAAGTATTCGGCGGAGTGAGCTCGATTGAGTTCGTAGTAGATGCGCGAGTGCCGTTTAATACGTCGGTCGCAAACTGCGCTTGCGTCGTTTGATACCACGTAGAAAGAGTAATTGACGTATCAACGGTAAAACTATAGCCTGTCGCCCACGCCCCCCACGTATTCGAGCCGCTCGGATCTTTCGCTCGTATCCGCCACCAATACGTCGTCCCGTTCGTAAGCGACGTTGTCGGAATAAAGCGTATAAGATTTCCGCTGTTGTACGGATCCTTGTCGCTCGGCGCTATAAGATTTTGGAACAGCGTCGGATCGCTCGTCGTATTTTTATCAAGCACCGTTGAACTGAAATCCGAATTATCGTCCACTTGTATCTGATAATTCAGGTCATTCGCCTCCGGATCCGCCGCGAAAAACTCAAACCACGGCGAAGTGCTCGCCGCTTTCTGATTGTCAAAAGGAGCGGAAAGCGTCGTCGCATCCGGTGCCGCATTGGTGACAAGCGCCGGATAGCCGCCGTAAGACGAAAGCGCGGTACCGTCGCTCTTCGCCATTCGGAAACAGTAGTTCGTACTGGAGGTCGCCGTATTATCCTCGATAACCCAGTCCCATTCACCGTTTTGAAGTTTCCCTATTTCCGTCGGATTTGTCACGGAATTATTCTCCTCTTCGTAACTTTCGACGACATTTGAAAGAGAGAGGAGCGTCGTCGAAAGCGTTGCCCCGTCCGCCACGGCGGCATTGCCGTATCCGCGCCACACGGCACCGGACCCCGCGGCGCCCACATCAACCCAAGCGGAAATATCCGAACATGTAGCGCCTTCGCCGTACTGAAGTTTGAAATCTTGGGTGCCTGCGGTCGTCGTTGCATTATTTGACGTAAGAGACATGCGCAAGCGAAGCACGCTTGCGGGACCCGGCGGGACATCCGCGACAGTGATCGGCGCATCCTCGCCGACATCTCCCGTACCGGCAGGCCATGGGTCGGTCGGCGTATTCGCGTTCGCATTCACATACCAGTAGTACTGATTCTGTGCAAACTGCGGAATACCGGCAAGGCGTTTCGCGAAAATGACATCATTGTACGGCGGGAGGCTTGCGTCGGACGAAAAACCCGTCACATCAACGGAGTGAGTGTGCACGTTGGTATTGGCAGCCGTACCATTATTACGGTTTGTCTGCGTCGTATTCGAACCGCCCGAAACGATGCCGAGTACATCCGTTGGCGCATGCGAATCGGAACCGCCGGTCGTACCGTATGTTGCGGAAGGCTTGATGAATTTCTGATACAGCGGACCGCCGACGTCGGAAAGCACCACCCATCCGGCTTCCGGAGTATTGTCCCACATCGTAATGTAATTGTTCTGCGTAGTGGTAGCGCTTGTAAGTTTCCCCAAAATAACCGTAAGATATGCCGGCTCGTTGCTCGTCGAAGCCGTCGCGCTGTTTATCGTGTGGGTGTGCGTTGGCGGCGCGGCGGACCCTCTGGGATTATTGTTGCTCGCTGAAACCGTTCCGCCAAAAGCCGTGTCGGTATCGCCGGTGATCGTGTGCGTGTGAGTATTCGATCCGCCCGTCGTACCGACGGTATTCTCGCCGTACGCATAGAAATTATCCTGCGCTGAAACTTGCGTCCAGCCGGACGGCACCGCCGCATCAAAGATAAGAATGGCTCCCGCGGGAATGGTTGCGGGCTCGCCGGCGGAATCATACCGGATAACGCGCAGCTGGCGGTACGACGGAAGGTTGCTCCCCGAACCGATGACCGGTGCGTACGTGTGCTGGTGCGCCGTGCTTGATATATTCGTACCGCCATCGTTGTTTCGAGACCCGGTTGCATTCGCCGCCACCGCACCGCTCGCCGCGTGGGTGTGCGTCGCTGCACCGAGCGAAGTTGTCGCATACGCCGCGGCACCGCGCATGAACTTCTGGAAAAAATCTCCGGACCCGCACGACACGCAAGACCACCCCGCCGGAGCCGCACCGCCATCCCAGAGTACGATCATGTTTCCGGTCGCATCGGACGCAATCTGCCATCCTCTCGCTTCCTCAAAAATTTGCGTGCTCGTTGAGACATTATTCGCTTTCAAAAATTGTAACGGCTGCAAAACGTACAAATATGGACTCACATCCGGCGCATCGAACGAATAGCGCAAAGTTTTCGTTTCTCCGACCGTAAGATGTACATTCCAAACCTGCTCCACTCCCGCATCCTGCGTTGTCATTTTATCCGCATCAGAATCCGTCAGTACGAAACCGACCGGGAGCATTTCTTGAATGTCGCCCGAAAAATCTTCATTCGCTTTCACCCGGATCATCATCGAATACGGAGCGGGGGGGTAAATACGCGTCGGACCGATGCGCTCAATCTCGAACGGCACGCTTTCTCTGACCTCAAACGTGCTTGTTATTTTCGCAATAAAATTCCCGAACTCATCGAAACGGGACAGCTTCAGGGTATATGTCCCAATCGCATCAACAAGATAATGCGCAAAGTAGTCAGGCACATCGACGACATTATTTCCCTGACACAGTCCCGATTTCTCAACCGGAACATCATACGCCGTCCCGTCCGGCTTCGTCAGGGTGAGCTTCAGATTCGCATCACAGAGCGTATTGCCGTTCTGCGACAGCGCCGCCATCTGAATATACGCATCTTCACCCGACGTAAAGATTGATTTGTTCGTGTTTATGGCAAGCACACCCCAGTAAAAATTCATTTCATCGGTAAACACTTTTCCTCCCTCGTCGATGTCAATCTTCAAAATATACTTGCCGGGATGAAGCGGGGTGCCGTTCTTTTTGAGTTTCAACGTCCATTCGCCGTCCTCTCCGTATGTCACTTCAAAAGGCACGGTGACATCGCCGAGTCCCGGGTGAACCATCCGAACTCCTTTTATGAGAAATTGCTTATCGGCAAAATTCTGCCGTACAAACCGCACAAGCGGATTCCTCTGCGACTTATAGCGAAAACGAAATTCAGGTTCGTCTTCCGCTTTAAAATCTTGGCGCACATCAAGAAGATCATTCTTCTCGGGATATTCAAACGTCTCTCCCAATCCGTACTCATCGAGCGACGCATCGAGCGGATCGAGGTCTGTCAGATTATCATCGATATTCGACGGTACCGGCGAATCTTCTTCCTCGCCGAACGAAACCGATACGGCAGCATCACTCCCCCTCGCCTGTGGTGCGCCAAAAAGTTCAATTTCTTCAGAAGAAACGACGCGAATATATGACGCCCGGAAAGAAACCGGCGGCTCGTCAACCGAAGAGATCACTGTCCCCGCCGAAAAGTTCGCCGCATCGTCGGGCGTAAAAACGACGTCTTCTTCATCGGAACATTCTCCCGAGACACTATCGCCGCCGAGGGTTTCTTGCGGATCAAAAAGAGAAAGGTGTACGGTCTTATTTTCGCCGGAGCAGGAAATTTTTACCGAAGCGGCATCTTCCGGCAGTGCATATTCTGCGGAAAACTCTTTCCTCTCTACTTGGGGGTGAAACCCCCAAGTAGAAGATACGGGCGTAAATGCATTCTTCCCGCCCGCTTCGCCGAACGCCATAAGAGGACCCGTTGCCAGAACAACAGAGGAAGCGGCTATGCGTCCGATGTTCGCCGTCTCGCTTCGATCAAGCGGCACTTTTTTGCCGTCAGGCAGTTCCACAATGTTTCCATCAACCAAACTGACGACCGCGCCGGAATTGGCATCGCTCTTTGCCCGAAAGATACTCCGCGCCGACGAATGCGTGAATGGCGCTCTTGCGTCGCTTCGGCTCTGTGCGCTTTCGTTTCCGTAATACAAGTAGACGGTGCTTGCGCCGCTCGCCGGTAGAGCGTCCGCTTGCACCCATATGCCCGCGCGCTTGTTCTCGTAATCCCAGAAAGAAACAAAGTAGGGCAAATCGGCATTTGCCAAAATTCCACTCTGGTTTGAAACAAACCGAATATCGCTCCCGTCTTCTTTTACATTTTCCCACATACCGGCAGCGCTTTCGTCGAGTTCTATGTATACTTCCTGTTCGGACAAATTTTCACTCTGTGTATTTCCAAGAGTGATCGGCATGCGGTATTTCCACCCGCTCTGCCACCTCGCACGGAGAAGCCCATATGCATCATTACCCCCTGCCGCTTCGATAAAGAATTTTCCGCGTGAATTTATCGGATAGCCTACCTCCATTTCAAAATAAAGCGTCTGCCCGGGGAAAATATCATAGTTTCCTTCGAGACTCTGATTGGAACGGAACGGGGCGCGCGGCAAAAGAGAATCGCCGCTTATTTTCTTAAAAAGTTTTTCGAGACCCTGCAAATAACTCGGCGAGGAATTTTCCTCCACCAGAACATCCGTCCACATATTCCGATAACCGACATCCGTGCGGCTTGCGATCCGTGCGATGTTCTGCGTACAATTCGTACCGTCAATATTCAGTTCGTCGCACTTTTCCGCCTCCGCAGTCGAAGGACATTCATATCGCACATCATCACCGGTAGAACTCGCAACCCGCCAAGAATCCTCGCAGAAAAATGTCAGCGGACGATATTCCGAAACAGACATATCGAATGGAACATTCTTTGTCCACTTCCGCAACCTCTTCACCTCGCCGCCGCTCTCGGGAAAATACGCCTTGAGAGCGAAACGTGCCTCTTCTTCGGTTGTGTTCGTGACATTGAAATATATTTTCCCGCCCAAAAGCGCGGAGAGTTCCCGCTTGTCGCTTTTCATCACAAGACCTTTCGAGGAAATCGAGTCCGCAGAAGTGAAGAGGATTTTATTCTGCGCCGAGACGGCGAGAATATCAGGATTATTCGATTCATCAAGAGACTGTAGCGAATCCGAAACATTCTCGGTTGGCGTTGGCGCTTCTCCTTCATCGTTCGGAGTTTTGTACGCCACGTCAAGCCATGCACCGTCAACAGAGGTTTCTCTTTCAGTATCCGTATTCCGGTCATATTCAATAGATACCTTAATGTCATCAAGGTCGGAAAAAGTCGAAACCTCGGGAAGCGCGTACAAAAAATGCCCGCCGTTTTCCGCATTCGATATGTCCTTATCAAGCACGATCGTATCCGCAAGGTACCACCGGTCTTTGTAAAGATACTTCACGAAGAGCAGGTCTCGCACGTCCGCCAAAGACGAATCGCCGCCGCCGCGCGACGAAAGAGACAGCCGCAGCTGTACGTTCTTAATCACACCAAGATCAATACCTTCGCCGATGCCGAACCCTGAAAGCTCAAGCGTATGGCACGGTCTCCCTTTGATCTCGCACACAGGAACGGCATGAGCGTCATCCTCGCGGATGTTCGGCTCCGATTCCGCCCCCGGAGGAGTCCCGGCATTAATAATGATCGGCTCGGTCGTCGAAGACGGGAGATCGGAACTGCTGCTTGCGTCAAGAAGTTCTTCCTCACTGGGAAGCTCTTCCGCAAAAGCGTTACGAAAAATCTCTTTCCATAAAAACGCAGACGGAAATACCGCATCTTCCGTACTTGTCTCCAAAGATGGCTGAGTATCAAGGGCGGGCGCAGAGGGCGTATCCGTTCCGGTGTTTGTGGGAATATCGGTATCAGGGACAGCCATATCGGTAGACGACGCGGAAGATTCCAAAATCGGCTCTGAAATTATTTCTACAGGCGCTTCAGCCGCCGAGCGACCGAACTTTACAAAAGCGGAATTTTCTTCCGTGAAATCGCCCTCAATGGCTTTTCCGGAAAGCGATTGCAGAAGCACGGCATCTTTGTTCGACCACCCCGTACCGACAACGTGCGTAGGGAAAATAAATATCGTTTTGGTCGTATGCTCGGCAAGCACTAATCGGATACCGAACCCCACAAGCGCCACAATTATCAACGCCGAAAACGCCCGCCAAAAAAATGCAGGAAAAGAAAGGATCTTTCTTGTGTTAATCCTTTGCCAAAACTTCATATAGTGTCGTGGTTCGACTTTTGTTGCGTTATTTTTTATCGAAAATTGATATTTTTTCTATGCTTTCATCATACCATTTTTACCCGCCGAAAAACACAAAAAAACTGCGTAAAAACAAAGAGTTTTCCACAGTTTTCCCCCGCCAGCAAGCCGCCCCTAAAAACGCACTAAAAGTACAAAAAAGAGGCGCGCCATATCGAACCTCAAAATACCGCCATACTTTTTGCACCACGCTTTTCCCGTAGGCTTTTTTGCTTTCGTTCACCGCTTCGCCTGTATTTTTAAACGGCTCGTACGTGTCGTCGCCATTCTTTTATGTTTTGTGTGTGGTTTTTTTCATAACCATAATCTCTTCTTATTTTTATCTTATTACACCACACGTTTTACTAATCAATGGTGCCTGACCCCATTCCCCCCATTCCCATTCCTCATTCCCGAATATCTCGTTTTTTGTCGTCATGTTCATAGACGACTACGGTAACGTATTTATGGGATATCCGCTTCTGGTTCGGTAACGTTATTTATGGGAGATAACGAAAACTTGACAAATATAAGTGTATGGTACATAATGAATTTTGTATTTCCTGAACATTCATAAATCAATCTATTGAAGGAGACTTTATGTCATTACCAGCTTTGCTCAAATCACTTCTGCTACAGACTCGTCCTCGCGCGGTAGCACGATTATCCATCGGTGAACAAGTCCGAGCAAACCAAGCCTATGCTGTAGAATATTGGCAAGCGGCAAAAACTATGTCGAATGAGTATTGTGCGGCTCTTGATATGTCAAAAAAAGACATTGAAGACCTTGAACATTTCTCAAGATACCTCGTGGTTTCTACAAGACATGGTGAAATCCAGCTTGTACCAAAAAATACCTGTGGTTGCCCTTATGGGGATACTTGGGTTGAAATGCTACAGGCTCGTTTACCAAGGGAGACGCTTTCCGGCATAGGCGGAGGAACAACTTTTTTCTCCATTCTTCCGGAACATTTGCACGAAGCGGTGTTGGAGGCGATAAGAAATCAAAACGTTGACATCAGACAAGGCCGCATTCGGCCGTGAGGAAAGTCTATTATGTACGAGTACAAGATTTTGGAAAATTTTTCTATTATTTCGTTCGCGAAAAGATTCCTTCATCATCAAAGTTAAATTAAGAAATGTAAGCCAACGTACCGGAGCAGGATTTTATTCCCGCTCCGGTTTTTGTAATATCGCCAAAAATTGTTTTTCCGCAAACTTCAACCAACGCCGCCGCGCGAGACGGGATTTTTCGATGAGATTCGCTTTAGTTTTCGAGGCAGCGGAAAGTCCGAAAACCTTATGTTTTCGGATCCGTAGGGTATTGAGGACAGCCCCGTTCACCATAAGCCTTTTGCCAACACAGTTTTTCCACACGTAAAAAATCGCTCCGAAACGTCTCCAGAAACTACCGGAGGAGTTTTCGTATATCCTCCACTTCTTTATCGAGAATTTCTTCCGACATATCAAGCGCATCTTTGAGTTTTTCGAG
>CAYRXD010000049.1:0-10956 GCA_964428135.1 uncultured Candidatus Saccharibacteria bacterium
CCTTGTGTTACAAGGGGTATTTAGGATTTCGAAAAGTTAAACGGGACACGCGTGGCTTCGTAACACTTCCGCGTGTCATACGCGCCGTCAGCGGATACCTGATTGATAGTTTCCGGAATTCCGTCCAATATCATTTCAAGCATTTCGCCGTCATGAGTGTCGTTTCCCGTCACTTCTCCCATGAGGATGTCTTTTGTTTTCTCATCGAATCCGATATGAAGTTTCTTCCATGTTCGATGCTTTCCCCATCCGTGCATCCGCACTTTCCATTCTCCTTCGCCGTAGACTTTGATACCGGTTGAATCAACGACGACATGAAGCGGTTCATCCCCGATTTTTCGCACTCGTATCGTTACCGCGAGCGTTTCTCCGCGAAGAGAGAGCGTGGAATGGTCGGGGAAGAAAGCGATGTCTTCATCCGTTCAAATATCGAGTTGATGAATCCTTCGGTTTGACGGAGCGGGAGATGGAATACCTGCTGGAGGGTCATCGCCGTTTGAATCGCCAAACTTGAAAATTCTTCCGGTCTTCCTCGTTTTCCCGTCTTTTCCGTTTCGTTCCATTCATCTATCGCTTCCTGTGTTATCCAGAAGAACAGTTTTCCTCTGTCGACGAGCGATTGGTTGTATTCTTTCCAGTTTCGTACCTTGTATTTCTTCTTTTTCTTTCCTTCACCGCTCTTTTTGTCTTTTTTCTTTGGTGTTTTCATATGCTATCATAGTAGCAAAGGACGAAAAGAGCGGGGAGGGAAAACTTTTGGGGATTTATTCAACAACGCCTATTTTTATTGCGAATTTGAAAGAAGTTGCATAAAAGTTATGATTTCTCCTCCACCACGCCAATCACTATTTCCAAAAAGAAAAAGCTCGGCACCGCATGGATGCCGAACTTAAAATTTGCGTAAGACGGATTGGTTATTTACCGCTTACGCCTTTTACCACTTTGACTTCAAAAACGTAAACGCCGAGATTTTCTTTCTCGCGAGGATAGATGCCTTGCAAAATACGAAGCGCGCCAGATGGATTTTCGGGTACAATATGCCCTGCTTTTTCATGCTTGAGCATTTCCGAAAAGGTTTTGTACACGCGCACGTCCGCAATTTGAACCGTCCCCGAAAGCCGTCCGCACTCCAAACGGATATGGTCGCCTTTTTGTATCTTCTTGATGCTGTCATAACCGACACGCACCTCAAGCGGTTTTGTACCCGCCATAATCGCATTGAAGTATTGCTGTTTGACTCGCATTGTCTTCATGATTTTCTCTCCAAGGACAAGTCCCCACTGTTCGGTAACGACATTTTGTTTGTACGCTTCGGGCATCATTGCCTCAATGCGCCAACCGTGGTGTTGAAGCGCTTCCGTCTCAATACTGGACGGTACGACATGCGTGTAGAGCTTATGCCCGTACTCTTGCAAGAAATGCGGAAGCTCCGCAATCAAAGCGGAAAACGCTTGAATAGTTTCCGCGACAAGAGGCATGAGTTTTATCGGCTCGCCCTTTTTCGGTGTTGCCGCCGCGACACCAAGCACTGTATTTCCCGCTTTTGCAACCCAAATGAGTTTGTATTTCTCGTTCGGGTCTCGCGTATCTTTCCGTTCATATCCCGCAAACAGCGAGTCCACCCATTTGTCGTTCACACCTTCAAAGTATGGAGAGAGACGACTGATGATGAGTTGGCGCACTTGCGATTTGTCTTCCTCCGTAAGAGGAAGCACGGAAACAATGTGCTCCTCTGAGGGAACCTCGCCATGCTCCATGATTTTATAGAGCATGACCTCATCCGTATCAACACGATAATGTCCAAGCGCCGTTCCCGCACGCACAAAACCGTTTGCGAGGAAATATCCGAGCGCGAGTTTGTTTTTTGCGGATACCGTACAGTAAATTTGCCGTACGCGATACTTTTTTGCGTAAGTTTCCATTTTCTCAAGCAACAGACGGCTTACTCCTTTGCCCCGCATTTCTTCGCGGACGATGAGCGGACTGATTTTCAGCGTACCCTGGTACTTCACGACGAAGTTTAAGATACCAACAATCTGTCCGTTTTCTTCCGCGACATAAAAAAGCTGTGCGGCGGAGAAATGACCCTTAGTGTCTTCGTTTCCGCGAGTGGCGGTTTCCACTATGCGCTTTGCATGTGCACGATGGTCGCCTCCATAAAACGGCTCAAGCGCGTTGTGCATCATCTCGGCAATGACTGGCAGGTCGCCAAGTTTTACCTTTCGTATTTTCATAAAAAGAACCCCTCTTTGTGTGTTGCAGGACGCTTGCACCCTTGCGCAACAAAGGATTGCGTACCCACATCGGATACGCTCTGTACATTACTCTATTTATGTGTTTTAGTCAATAACCTCAATCCGCACCCCGATTACGCCGTACTTTTGCTCGTCTTCGTCCGAATAGAATGATTTTATTTCATTGAGTAAAAAATCTCTGCTCTCTCCGCCGAAAAGAGACGGCTCGTGGTCTCTGAAAAGGTCTTGGAATGATTGATAACGAAGCAATCCTATCACTCGCGTATTCACTCTATTTTCCGGCTTATCGTTCTCGCTAAATTCAATCTCGTCGCCGAGGTGTATTTCCTGCCGTTTTTCATCGTAAAGTCGCGACTCGATAACCTTCTCTTTGCGAGCGATTTTTCCGAAAGGCTCGGAGGATAATTTCATTTTGTGTTGCATGGATATGTTATGTTTTTACGTATCAATAATAAAAATTTAAAGTTTTAGTTCAAACGTCTCGTTAGTATACACAAAAAGAGCCTTATAAACAAGGCTCTTTTGGATGCGCGGTCGATGGGACTTGGTCACGCATAAATTTTTGTTGCGACAAAAATTTTGCGCTACCCCGGCTCGGCCGTTTTTGGCGACCCTCCGCCAAAAACATGCCTGCGCCCTTCATGTCCCACCGGAAGCAAAGCGGTTTGCTTCCTTCGACCGCACAAAATTAAAAGCCCTTTTGGGCTTTAATTTGCGCGGTCGATGGGACTTGAACCCACGACCTCCCGCGTGACAGGCGGGCGCTCTAACCAGCTGAGCTACGACCGCAATGTAAACATACTACCAAAATATCGTACAAATACAATACACAGTGCCGGGGGTGAGGATTGAACTCACGACCTTGGGCTTATGAGTCCCACGCTACTACCGACTGAGCTACCCCGGCGTTTTTTTCAAATTATTTATGGAATCACCGAGCGCTTCAATGAGTCCAAGCATGCGATACTTTAACTGCGAACTTTTGATTACCCCCAAAGACAACACCCCGAAATATGAATCATAATTCTCATAAACTTTTTTCTGCTTCATTTTTAAAAAAACAACTTTTCCAAATTGCTCTTTCGGTAATTGTAGCAAAGAAGACCAGAATTCGACAAGTATTTTCTCCCTTCCTTGGTGCATCTCGTTAATAAATATCCTCGGCGCAAACTCTTCGGGCAACACCCCCATGCACAAACGAAACCAAAAATACATGAAGCGAACAAGTCGCGGGTCTGAGTTTATAAACGCCAACCTTGTTTGTGGCGCTTTTGCTCCTTCCCCCCAATAGAGCGCGACACCGGCAACCAAAAATTCCTTTTTACTTAGGGAGACTATGTCTTTTTTACCAGATTTGCGATAAAAAGCAATGGCATCCTCCTTTTTACGTTTATTCATCTCTGCGCCAATCATGCGCCCTTTGTGCCCCGCTTTTATGGCATTTTCTTTTAACCTTCGGCTTTGTTTTTCTGTAAGTTCAATGTCTCGGCACCAAACGCTCGCTGTTCCTTTGGATACTTTGAGGGCTCTCGCGATTGATTTGATGCTTTCCCCATTCCGCCTCAACCCTAAAGCTTTCAGTTTTAAATCAAACTTTGCCATATGTGTTTATATACTAACATAGGGGATGTTTAATTTCAATGCATCTGTGGACAAAGAAAAACGCCGCGCTGTGAAATTTAGCGCGGCGTTTTTCTTTGCGTGTTGCGGGGGTTGGAATTGAACCAACTACCTCCGGGTTATGAGCCCGACGAGCTACCGTTGCTCTACCCCGCGATCTTCATCGCGACTCAACCTTTTTCCAGTGTACGACACCTTTCTCGGTTGCGCAAGTGTATTTGACAAATACACACATTTTTTATATAAATTTTCATAGACTGGAACTATTCAGATTGTACTATGTACAGAGGAGAAAATACCATGAAAAGGTCTTTTTTGAAAATCGGCCACCGCGGGCGCGGACAAGACTACGGAGAAAATACCATACTGACGATCCACCTCGGTGTTCTCGCGGGAGCAGATGGGGTGGAGTATGACGTGCGTAAAACAAGAGACGGGAAAATCGTCCTCATTCATGACGATACTATCGACCGCACCACAGATGGTACGGGAAAAGTTTCCGACTATACCTACGAAGAATTAAGCCAATTCAACGCGGGATACCAAAGTTGTATTCCCTTGCTCGAGAATGTACTGCGCCTTTTTAACCACTGCTTCCATAATATCGAACTCAAAGAACCTATCGGGGAGGACGTTTTAAAACTTATTACGAAACACATTCCCGAAGAGAGGGTACTCGTCTCGTCGTTCAATTGGGACGATCTGACACCTTTCGTTTTCACGAACATACCCACAGCACTTCTTGCCGGCGAAGAAAAAGTCCGCGAGCTGGGTGAGGCCGGCTGTGTGGCCGCAGCGCTCGCACGCGGTGGAAAAGCGATCAATCCTCACTTCTCGGTGACTACACCATCGCTTGTCGCTCTCGCCCACAAACACGGGCTCAAGGTCTATGTATGGTCGGTGAATGAGCCTGACGACATCGCTCGTATGAAAAAGATCGGCGTCGACGGCATCATTTCCGATTATCCGGAACGCCTCTAACAATCAAACGGGCTTGCTGTATGCAAGCCCGTTTTTTATCGACTTTATGGACTTTTTACTTTCAACTTTTGACTCCGTTGGAGCCACCTCGCGGGATCGAACCGCGGACCTTCTCGTTACGAGTGAGATGCTCTACCGACTGAGCTAAGGTGGCGTATATTAAATTTTTCTCTTATTCATCACTCGTTACGAGTGAGATGACCTATCCGTGGAGCCCGAGAGCAGGATTGAACTGCTGACCTCGTCATTACCAACAAAATGCTAGGGGTCTTTTCCGAGAAATATCTCTAAAACGCGGGCTAAAATGTCATTATGGTTCTCAAAAATCTATGCTTTTGGATGGTCGGTTTATCACCCTGCAAAACCTAAAATAAAATCCTCTAAAGAGGCGATGCGCCGACTGTACTTATAAGCTAATAATAACGTACTACCAAACCTCTATGGTTCCATCTTGCCATAATTAGAGTAAATTATCAATGCTTAATTTGTCGATGTCGTCCCCGCATTCTTCGGCTGTTATGGACCGTAAGTAGAGCGCGGTCATTTTTATGTCCGTATGCCCCATCAGTTTTTGAATTTTTGGCATACTCGCTCCGCCGTTTGCCAAGTTGCAAGCAAAGGTATGTCGAAAACGATGAAGGTGGAATTTCACTCCGGACCACTGTATAAGTTTCTTGACCCAATGTTTTAATCCATGGCGGCTTAAACCCTTATCATTATTATTTGATACGATGAGATACTCTGTCTTATAGCAGGCGGTGTTCCTTTCCTTTATGTATTCTTGAAGATGCAGCAACAATGCCGGGTGAATATGAAGCACCCGTGTCTTCTTTGATTTTGACGTTTCTCCGCGCACTGTGAGCTTCTGTCGCACCAGATCAATATCCCTGACTTGCAATGAGATAAATTCTCCTGCCCTTAAACCGCAAAACAAGAGAATGTGTATCATTGCCATGTCTCGTTTTAAAATGAGTGAATTGGGAGAATGCAGAGTAATCGCTGTCATGATTTTCTCTATATCGTTCTTCCTGAGAAAGCGTTGGTCTGTGTATTCAGGTCTTGGGAGTTTAATTTTTTTAAAAGGATTTTCATCAAGAGTTTCTTTTTTGACCAACCATTCAAAAAAAGCGTTGAGCTTGCTGCCATAGGTATGAATTGTGGAAATTCTAACCCCTTTTTTAATAGTGTTTTTACCAACCACACGCTCTCTGATTTGGACACGCTTAAAAAACTCATTTATTCTTTCTGGTGTCAGGTCTTGTGGATTAACCACTTCCGGCACCATTGCCGAAAGTTGCTTGAAAACCGCGCGGTACCCTTTGATGGTTTCCGGTCGCAGTCTCGTGGTATATTGGCACTCGCCTATGTACTCATCAAAAAGTTGTGGTAATGTTTTTGCCATGTATAAAAGTTGATCTTGTTTGATAGCTATTTATCGGGACCGCAGTTGACCCTGCCAATTACTGCCGGGCGAATAGTCGCAATCTCTGTTTCGGTGTCTTTGTTTCTTTTTGTTATTCGATATTCGTCGAATTCACTTCGCGATATCCCATCAAGATCAACATATTCACGCGCGTCTTTTTCAGACAAAGCGGTAAACACTTCTTTATAATCTTTTTGGAAGGCATTTTCGTTTTTCCAATACACGAGATACTTATTGGGTTGGGTCTCCGCCTTTTTATTCCTTCGCATAAGCTTTCCCCAATCAATGACCTCGGCTATTGATTCATTAATCATTTCCGTAATATGCCAGTTATTTTCATAGAGTTTTTCTCCAACTTCCTGCAACTCTTTTTTCGTAAGCTCGCGCTGAATTCCTTCTCTTGCTTCATTCTGAACATCCTCCTCTGTAATTTTGTATAAAATTTTTTCAATTGGTTCTTTTTTCATAGTTAATGAGATTAACTGATAATTTTTATAAACAATTTTCAGCCATCTTCAGGTTTGAAATAAAGGCTGTAAATTTCATCATGCAATTTTGAGATAGTCTTCTCTTTTTCTTGAGCCTTACTTCTCAGTGGCTCGCGCCATTTTTTCTGAATACGCACCAAGACTGTCTCTCGAGATCTTTGACCAACTTGCGTTGGTAAGTTTTTATCCAAATCCCTTAAGAAGGGTACGGTAAATTTCTTTGTTCCTTTTATTGAGGGCATATTGTAAGGATGACAAATAAAAAATACTTAAGCAGTAAAATTAGCCATACAAAAAATCCCCCTAATCCTTAGGTGGATTCCCATACCGAAAGAGTTGTCCACTTTTTAAGTAATTTTAAGTTGTTTTAAGAGGGTTTCACTCTCCGGGAGTATTCCCCTTTAGTAAATATCTTTATGGGGACAAGAGGCAACACACGCTCGTCTTCGATTGTGAGGATGTGGTTTGGTGGTTTATATAGGCTACGCGAATAAAGAATGTTTCCTGGCACAGCATTAAAAAAATTGGCAATATCTTTTGCCTCATCAAAACTACTACGGGCGGTGTTTTTTTCTTTTGCAATAGTTAAAAGAGCACCCCAATACTTACCCTTCTTGTTTGGTGTAATTTTAGTGTTTGTATAATCACCATTAACAAAAACCATTAAATTATTACTGTTCTCGGGTTCAAAAATTTCTAATTTTTTTATTTTATCACTTGTCTCTTTTTCTTGTTTTGCTTGTATCCTTTTATAATCCTTAAGAAAGTTACGCTCGTCCTTGATTCGAACGAATATGTTTTTCTCATAGGTTCCCGTGGGTGATCCTGTTGTTTCGCTTAATAGCCGCACTACCTCATATTTTGCCTCAATATTTCCTTTAGTTTCTTTTCGCAAAAGAGAAAAAGTGCGGTCCATTTCAAATTCGTCTCTAAGCGGAGAAAGAAGCTTGTGTAACGGAAAATAAAACTCATTCTCTTCTGGATGATATCGTTTCTTCATATCCAATAAAACAAGTAGCGTTTTTAGGCGTTCTAAATCTGATATTTCTGGAAACTTATGCTTTGCTTCGTTTTTCATTTTGTTTACATTTTATCAATTTGAAGAAAATAAGGAAGTACGCTAGTATTTAAGATACAACTGAAATATACAAGACCTAAACCACCGGCTCCGCTGGTGGCATGGTCAAAAGGCCAATCACGGATAAACAACCCATCATATGGGGTGTCCGTGATTGGCCATGGAGGGAAACTTTCATGAGGGGCGTAAGCCTCTACCCATGTGGTGGGCTTTTTGTGTCCAAAAAAGCCCCCGCCCTCAGTTGATTATCAACTTAAGCGTGGAAATTATTATGAACACGACACTAGAAAAAAGCACTCCTTCAATTAAGAAGCTGTGCCCTCATTGCAAAACAGAAGTAGATTCAAAGGCAAGCCGTTGCCCTCATTGCCAGGGAAAGATCCATCAATGGACCACAGGCAAGATAATCGTCGCCGTTATTTTAGGGTGGGCTGTTTTCTCGACAATTATTTCTATGGGCACCGACTCGCCGAAGCCGAGCGCGACTCTGACACAGGAGCAAATACAACAGCAGGCAGATGATCTTGTTGCGTGGCAAAAAACACCGGCAGGAAAACTTTGCGCAAAACACCTCGACTGGAAGAAAGATGATTGTGACTCGGCGATAGGAAAAAAGGTTTGGGTTGGCATGCCACTGACGGTGCTCACTTACTATTACGGTGCACCCGACAGCGACAACATTTCCGATTACGGACGTGGCACGCAGCATCAATATTGTTGGGACGATTACAAACCTTCCTGCTACTACGACAAAAACAGTGACGGCATCATTGATTCTTATAATTAAAATTGTTAACGTTTTTTATGAACAAGAAAAACATAACCATCCTCGTCTCTATGTGCGTAGTGTTTGGCATCGGCTTCTTTTCCGGAATGGAATATAAAGCTTACCAAATACGAAGCGCTCTCATGGAGGGATTAAAAGGAATTTCCGGAATAGTGAGCGGTAAAACAACAGCCGAACAAAATGCGCCGGTGGACGATGCCGCCGCGTCAAACAAACTGCGAGAAAAAATTGATGTGGTTGTCACATCAAAGAAGTTTGAGCCGGTAAATGTCGAAAATCACTCATACCAAGATTACATCACTTTTGTGTTCAAGTTCTCAAACAAAACCACGCAAAACATTCGCGGGGTTGAAGGAACGGTCATTTTCTATGACATTTTTCAGAATGAGATAAAGCGTACCAATATTTCTTACGACGAGACGCCTATTCTCGCGAATAGTGATAAAACGTGGATTGCAAGCATCAACTACAATCAGTTTATGGAAAGCGATATAAAACTGAAAAATACCGATCTTGAAAACATGAAGTACATCTGGCTCCCCAGAACGATTATTTATCAAGACGGGTCCACAGAAAAAGAGTGACTTAAGGGGTATTTTTTAAATTATTTCATAAGTCTCGGTAAAAATACTTTTACTCCCATATTGACCTTTTCCCAAAGCTTTTCATAGCGCACACCGCGCTTGGTAAGTTTGCCTTTATACGAATACCGACGCTGGTCATAATCCATCTCTCTCAATTTTCCCATATAATTAAGGGTTGGCTCTATGCTCCGGTAATTTATGCTTTGTGACTGATATTCAATTTTAAGACATTTCCGACACTTGAAATCATCCCTGTCTTTGTACAAAATAGCGACTCGTTTGTCGCAGCTCGGGCAGAGAAGCCATTGGCGGACTCCGCCGTAGTGGCAGGGCGTCTCCACGATTGTTATAGCTGTATTGAAGCATGTCGGTCCTGGGTCAGTAAGTTCAAGATACCAATCAAGAGCAACGGGGTCCCGCACTAGCCTCATACGGTCACTATTCACCCTGAAACCATATTGTGCGCGGGTACGCAGTTCAAAAACTTTTCGTTCTGTCAGCTCAAAAATACTTAGCATAGCTCGTCCCCCAACAGTGTTTCTTTCTCGTCTTATAGGATACATAGAAAAGAGAATCATTATTCAGAAATCATTAGACATTTTCCTAGTCATGGTTCCTGTGTTTTTGACTTTTTAGCCTTATTTTGCTTGATAAAAATGTAAAATAGTGAATGGTGACAAAATCCGATACGGAATCGGATTTTTCATGAGAGTTTGCATTTATCGAGGGGTGTTTTCATCGCCTTTCACAGACCGCTCACGTTGAGATTTTTGGGTCAGAATGAGGAAAATCTTGCTTTGTATCCAAACCTTCGCATACGGGGGCACTTAGTGGGTCACAGCGGTATCTTGATTCTCGCCAATATGTTTTTTAATACTTCTTACAATGACTCCTTATAAACATGGACTGTGAGGCGACCGCAACTTTATGGTCTGAAGGGTAGAAGATTGTGATGGTGGGAAGTGACATTGACAAAAAATATGTATTTGATATACTGAAGGTACAAAAACCTGTGTTCCGAATTGTCACCGTATGGTGTGCGTGGTCGGGACATCCGATCTAGGACATATGGTTGGAAATACCCCGCAAGGGGTATTTTTTGTTGTCCGATTCGCTCAAAATTGCCACTCGTCTCGTATATGCTTCTGAATAATCATCTTGTATGTCTTGGCATCTGTCTTTGTATCATCAAACGAACGACGGACAGCGCCAGCAACCATATCAGCCATTTGGATTAAAATGTTTCCTTTCGAGTCCACGAGTTTGCAATTTTTGATAACTTGTTTCTCTTTTGTATTGAGATGTTTCCGTAGGTAGGAAAGAAAACTTTTCCGAAAAACCTTATCTCCGCTTCCGTCTATTTTTACTTTTGCGTCAACAATTGCATCACCGCTATACTTCAATGCCGTTTTAATTGCATAACTGTAAAACGAGTTCTTGTCGTTTCGAAGCTCGTCACTTTTGACTCGGTTTTTCTCAATAACCAAACTGCTCACGTGAAATGAAAACGGGACAAGTGTTTGAAGAAACTTTTTACGAATCTCTTGGTTGAACTTATTAAATTTAAACTCTTTGTTATCAGAATACCCCAGCGAACGACGAAGCTCTTTAATCGCCACGGCTGTCTTTTCGGCCTCAAGTTCATCGTCAAAAATGACCAACGAGATAACAAAAAATGTACTCGAACCCCACGCGTGTCCCGTTTAACTTTTCGAAATCCTAAATACCCCTTGTAACACA
>CAYRXD010000050.1:0-10878 GCA_964428135.1 uncultured Candidatus Saccharibacteria bacterium
GATTAAACTCTTTCAGTCGGTGAACTTGCTGTATTGCCGAATAATTATTTACAATCATTTTTTCATCCGTGTTTCTCGGCTTTCTGCCGGAATATATCATTTCTTTCGCGAACTTTCTTTCGGTGTTTGCCCCCTCGAGCTGACTTGAAGCGATAGCTTCTTCTGATAATCCGCTGATTATCAACTGTTCTTTTTGAAAACCTTTCGGTTTATCCGAGAGTGTGCGGATAAAACCCGCAGAGTGTGAGTCGATAAAATTTAGCCGTTTAGAAAGGGTCTTGGTTATTGAATAGAGAAATTTTTTTCCATCTCTATCCATAACAGGGGTTTCCTCGTTAGGGTTTCGATAAAATAATTTTAAAATCGCCCAGCCCTCGGCGGGCTTTAATTCAAATGGGAGCTTATGGTGCTTGAAAACATCCCAGTATAAATAACCTTCTCTCGCTTTTGTCATTACTGATTTGATTTCTTTTGTTTCATGAATTTCAACCATTTTTGGGATAAAATCGGGGGTAAGTAAATCACGCCAATTTGGGGGTTTCTCTATCATAAAATTTGTATAGTTTTACTACTAATTTACTACTAGTTTATACAAAACTAGTAGTTATTGTCAATAACGCAGTAAAAAACCATTGTGTATAGGTATAAAATAAACACCTACTATTTTACTACTAATTAGTAGTAAAATAGTAGGTGTTTATTGTTATTTTGTATACGTGTTTCATGACGCATACTAAATACTCGCGTTATTTCTTCTCCCGATACCCGATTGCTTCAAGCAGGTGTTTCTCCCTGATGTTTTCCGCGCCATCAAGATCGGCGATGGTGCGGGCGAGTTTGATGATGCGGTGATATGAGCGCGGGGAGAGCGACATTCTGGCTGCGGCGGCGTTGAGCGTCGCTTTTTCTTTTTCTCCGAGCGGGGCGTACTTTTCCATGTCTTTCGCGCTCATTCGGCTGTTGGTGCGAATGTTCTTCGGGTGATTTTTGAAACGTTCTTCTTGTATCTTTCGCGCCCGCTCGACGCGTTTTTGAATATCGCTTGAGGTATCCGTCCCCGCCGGCGCTTTGTCGGAGAGTTTTTGGTAATCCACTTCCGCCACCGAAAGCCACATGTCGATTCTGTCCATGAGAGGACCGGAAAGTTTTCGGTCGTAGCGGTAGAGATCGCCTGCGGTGCAAATACACTCTTTCCCTTTTGCGCCTTTGTGTCCGCACGGGCACGGGTTCATTGCGGTAATCAGAATGAAGTTTGCAGGGAACGTCTCCATTCCTTTGGCGCGGGAGATGCTCACCGTTTTTTCTTCAAGCGGCTGACGGAGGGATTCAATGACGCGCTTTTCAAATTCCGGAAATTCATCGAGGAAAAGCACCCCATGGTGCGCGAGCGTGGCTTCTCCGGGTTTCGGAAATGTCCCCCCGCCGATGATGGAAACATACGATGAGGTATGGTGCGGTGCGCGGAATGGCGGGCGCGTAATAAGCGACTCTTTGAGTGTTCCTGAAATGGAATGAATCCCCGTGGTCTCAAGCGCTTCGTCGAAAGAAAGCTCCGGGAGAATATCAGTAAAAGCGCGCGCGAGCATCGTTTTTCCCGTTCCCGGCGGTCCGTACATGAGGGCGTTGTGTCCGCCCGCAGCGGCGATTTCAAGTCCGCGCTTCGCGGTTTCCTGCCCGCGGACGTCTTCAAAGCCGTAGTCGCGCGGGTTTTCTTTTTTGGCGATGTTCGTTGTTTGTGTCTCGGGAATTTTATTTCGTTTCCGATCCCCTTCCTTTGGCGGAAGTTCGTCTAAGTGCTCAATAACCTCGGCAAGTGTTTTGCAGCCAAAAACCCGGATGTCTTCTATCATCGCCGCCTCGCGAGCGTTTTGCTTCGGGAGATATACTTCTGTAAAACCTAATTCTTTCGCTTTTTGCGTCAGAGGAAGCGCGCCTTTGACGGGGCGCAGTTCGCCGTTGAGAGATAATTCTCCCAGAAAAAGTTTTCGGGACGGATCGAATTTTATTTCCCCTTCGGCGAGGAGGTACGCGAGCGCCGAGGCAAGATCAAAAAGCGAACCCTCTTTTTTGATATGCGACGGCGTGAGCGAAATGACGATCTTTTGGTTTTTGTGCTTTGGGGATTTAAGACCGGAGTTCTTTATCGCTGCGGAAATCCGATCTTTTGATTCCTCGACGGATTTATCCGGAAGTCCGACAATAGAAAAAGAGTGGAGGCCTTTGGAAATATCCACCTCCACTCCCACAATATATGCCCGCAGTCCGACGACTTGCGCGGAATAACATTTAGCAAACGACATAGGTAGGTTTTACGACATGTGCTTCTTACAGGTTTCTGCGGCAGGATTCGCTTCCAAGCGGTCCGCTTCTATCTCTTCGCCGCCGACTGTACAGACACCAAAAGTGCCATTTTCCAGCCTTTCAAGGGCATTTTTCACCAGAATAAGCTGGCTTTCAAGCTCTACTTCCACAGCGCTCCGTTCTTCAAAGTCTTCCAACTTATCGGCGAGCGAGTTCTCGTCCTCTGTTTCGACATCGGTATCACCTGCCGTCCCCTCCCAGTCGTTGGGATTATCGGGGTTTACGCGTCCGACGCTCCCGAGCTCTTCTTCCAACCGGCTTTTTTCGGCAAGAAGCATTGTTTTATAGTGTTCAATGTTTTGCATAGTGCCTTTATGATAGCAGAATTTATAACCAACGCAACTATACTCTGCCCTGTGCAGTATCAAGCCGTCGTGAGACTTCCAGCAGCGTATCCTCGTTGGTGGTGATAATAAGCGTTCGCTGGTCTTTAAACATGTACACGAGGGCAATGCTTCCGTCGAAGTTTCGCAGAACGCGCGTGTCTTTGTTTTTTATAACCATATCTCCCCACTTGCGTTCCGAGAGTTCCCGTACCCGCTCGGGCTGGTCAAAGAGCGGAAGGAGATCATTCACCGCATTGCTCTCCCACTCAAGCATGCCAGCAAACGCATTGTCGTAATAGTCAGTCTTGAGTACCAGGAACGGCTGGTTTTTGTTGAAAGCATGAACTCCGAACATGAACTCCGGGCGAAGCGAGCGAAGAATAACAGAAGGCAGCTCCACTTCGAATACCTCAAAGAATTTATTCGCCGACGCAAGGCTTTTTTCCCGGACTGTTCCTTGCGGGGCGGCGACAGTCAGCGTGTCTGTAAAAAATACATATTTGATAGCGTCAAGACGAAGGTCCCTGTCTTGTATGACGCCTGACATTTCCGTTCGGAGCGTCTTTCGATCTTTGTTCGTTATGGAAACTTCCGTATTTTTTTCTGAAAAAACGAGCGGCGTTACATGAAGTTCTTCGAGCGCGTTATTTGCCGGTTTAAGCGTGAAGAATATGTAGTACACGATTCCCGCGGCGGCAAGAAGAAATATCACAGAAAGAATGATAAGCGGCAAATTCCTTCCCGATGTCGGAGATGTTTCCCTCTCTCGCTTCCTTCTTTCTCTTTGCTCCGCAAGAACCATCTGGACCAGAGAAGTTTTTTGATCGCGGACCACGCCGGCAACGTCTTGTTTGTAAGTGCGAAGCGTCGGCAGCCCCTCAGAACTTTTTTCAAATGGTTTTTCAACTGTTTTTTTTGGCGTTTCGGGCGCAGGGTTTGAGGTTTCCTGCGTCGGAACCTCTTTTTGTGGCACATCAAAAGCCGCAGAGCCGGTTTCTATTGTCGGCGCTTCCTGCTGCATCTTGGCGGGCGACATTGTCATAGTGGCGGGTTTGTGCGGAACTGACGGTATTTGCGATACCGGGGTGCCGGTATCCGCGAAAAAATTCCTTTCGGGCGGCGCGCCGAAATTTCGTTTTTGAGGAACGATATTTTCGTTCATGGTATGAGCTATTGCGTTCGCCCGGTCTTCTTTTGAGCGAAATCGGGATCCGCTTTTTTAATAGAAAGATTGATGCGAGACTTTTCGTCGATTTCTTTTATTACCACCGGCACCATATCTCCTTCTTTTATAATATCACTTACTTTGTTGACGCGAAACGGCGCAATTTCGGAAATGTGGACAAGCCCTTCTGCGGTCGGTCCGATTTTCACAAAAGCCCCGAATTCCATGAGGCGCGTGACCGGTCCGGTGAACCGCTCCCCTACTTTATAGACCCGGGTCATGCCTTCGATGATTTTTTTCGCCGCTTCCGCCGAGCCGTTCTTTCCGGTGATGAATACCGTACCGTCGTCTTCGATGTCGATCTCTGCGCCCGTCTCTTCGCGAATCTTGTTCACCATTTTTCCGCCGGGACCAATAACCATGCCGATCTGGTCGACGAGTATTTTGACCGCGATAATCTTCGGCGCGAACGGCGAGATGTCCGCGCGCGGAGCGGCAATGGATTTTTCTATCACTTCAAGTATCTGTAATCGCGCACCCTTCGCTTTTTCAAACGCCTCATCAAGAATCTTTACCGGGATCCCGTCCACTTTGACGTCCATTTGTATAGCCGTGATGCCGTTTTTTGTCCCCGCAACCTTTAAGTCCATATCGCCGTGATGATCTTCCGGTCCCTGAATATCAACCAGCACTTTATATGTTTTCTCGTCGCGCATCATAAGCCCCATGGCGATACCGGCGACCGGAGTCTTAATCGGTACGCCGCCGTCCATGAGAGAAAGCGTGGAGCCGCACACGGAAGCCATCGACGTTGAGCCATTCGATGCCATGCTTTCCGAAACGATGCGTATCGTATAAGGGAACTCTTCTTTTGGCGGAAGTACCGGTATAAGCGCTTTCTCCGCGAGCGCGCCGTGTCCGATCATTCGGCGATTCATTCCGCCGACCCTCCCTGTTTCTCCCGAAGAAAATGGAGGGAAATTATAGTGGTGCATATATCGCTTTTTCTCCTGAATCTCCATGCCGTCAACGATCTGTGAATCGCTCGGACCGCCGAGGGTGAGCACCGAGAGCACGTGCGTGCCCCCGCGATAAAAGATCCCCGTTCCGTGGAGGTTCGGCGAAAGTCCGCCCGCTTGCGCGTAGAGTTCGCGCAGCTCCGTCATTTTTCTGCCATCAGGGCGGTTATCGGAGTCGATCGCCTCTTTATGGAGCAGCGCGTCAACTTCTTCGTTGAAGTATTTTCTTGCCAGCCCGATGTCCTCGTCCGGAAGCGCCTCCGCGAGCATTTCAATAAAAGAAGCCTCAAGGTCGTAGACTTTTTTTCCGCCGCTGCCTGCAAACACCGTTTCTTTGAATATCCCGCCCATCTTTTTCGTAAAAAACTCTTTCATCGCGTCGGAATACGGCTTTTTCTCGATGACTTTTTTTGTTTTTCCGATCTCGGCAATGATTTTCTTCTGGAAAGCCTGAAGTTTTTCGATCTCTTCACTCGCTTTTTCAAGCGCGAGGCGCGCGGTTTCTTCCTTCACTTCATTTCCCCCGAGCTCTATCATGTTGATATTCCCGTCTTTTCCGCAGATCGTCATGTCCATTTCATAATCTTCCCGCGCGCGCTCCGAATAGGTCGGGTTTACCATAAATTCCCAGTTCCCGGCTTTTTTTCCGATACGTACCGCGGACACCGGACCGTTCCATGGAATATCCGAGGTTGCAAGCGCGAGAGACGCCGCCGTTACTGCGAGCACGTCCGGGTCTTCTTCGTGAAGCGAGAGAATTGTGAGTACCACTTGAATATCATTCCGGATGTGCCCATCAAAAAGCGGGCGGATCGTACGGTCTACAACGCGACCGGAAAGAATCGCTTCATCAGACGGCCTTCCCTCTCGGCGCATGAAACGGCTTCCGAGAATCTGCCCCGATGCGTAAAACCGCTCTTCATAGTCCACCGTGAGCGGCAGGTAATCCACGCCTGACTTCTGGTTTTTTGAAATAACCGCCGTGGCAAGCACGATCGTCTGCCCGTATCGCACCAGTACCGAACCATTCGCCTGATCAGCAAGGTCGGTAAACTGCGCGGTCAATGTCTTCCCTCCTACTTCCGTCGAGTATTCTTTAAGTTGCATAGATTGTTCAATCATTCCCGCGGAGACGGGAACCCAGTGTTAATAAGTAATGAACCCACTATACCTTTTTTCACGGAAGAAAATAAGTTGACATATACATTGTTTTTATGTTTAACTTAAATCTGGTGTTCAACTTTGAGGTAGAAAAAATGTCCGACAAAATGCACCGCATTACCGCCGACTTTTCGGAAGAAGCGTATCAGGTTTTAAGCAAACTTAAACTTAGATTCATATTACCAAACAAGGCTCAAGTATTGTGTAAGGCGCTTGGGACGCTAGATTATCTTAGTGAAATGCAACAGGATGGATGGAAGATTGTCATTGAAAAAGGCGACAGAAGAAAAGAACTTGTAAAGTTGTAAAAAGTCTCAAAACCGCCCCCGGCAGTATTGTCGGAGGCGGTTTTTTGTTTACGAACTTTGCTTCGGTGCGGGATTTTGGCGATGGTTTGGAACCCTTCTTCTTTGGGGGGTCGCGCTCCGCGGACTGATGAGATATTTTTGGGAAGATTCACAGAGGTCGATGAAGTCGTCCGCCGCTTCCCGAAGCTTCGCCGAGGTGGATTTGCCGAAGGAAATGACTTCTACTTGTACTCCGAGATGTTTCAGATATTCCACGAGCGGGACGAAGTCTCCGTCGCCGGATACAATGACTACCGCATCAACTTTTGAGGCAAACCGAATGGCATCAACGGCAAGTCCGACATCCCAGTCCGCTTTTTTGGCGCCGCCGAAGAAGATTTGGAGATCTTTGGTTTTCGTTTCAATCCCCATCTTTTCGAGAGCGTCGAAAAAGTTCTTCTCTTCGCCCGATTCCGTAGTAATGACATACGCCATTGCGCGGATGAGCTGCCTTCCTGCTACCGCCTCTTTAATAACTGCGCCGAAGTTTACCCGCGACTGATAGAGGTTTCGTGCGCTGTGATATAAATTTTGCGTGTCCATAAAGACACCGACGCGCTGGTGCGCATGTTTAATGACTGCCATAGATGTATTAAAAAAGTGCTTCTAAGTATTAAAAACAACAGATACAAAGGACGACCACAATCGGCGTCCTTTGCAGGTATAAAGTATAAAATTATCCCTTCAATCCGAGCTTTTTTGCGACATCTCCATAGCGTTTCTCATCTTTTCTTTTGAGGTATTTGATGTGAGCACGCCTGTCGTCAACCATCTGAAGCAGACCTTTTCTGGAGTGATTATCCTTCCGGTGGGTCTTTAAATGGTTCGCCAAACTGTCAATCTGCTTCGTCAAAAGCGCGATCTGTACCTCCGGGGAGCCGGTGTCTTTCTCGTGGGTTTGCACCTTTTTAATAAGGGTATCTTTTTGCTTTTTCTTTAACATGAAGAAATGGTATCATAAAAGCCGAACTTTTGCAACATTTTGAGCGGGTTACACGTTTCTGTTCCAAAAGAGGCTCAAGCCGAAGAAGAAAAGCGCAGTAAGCACAATAGTACCGCCGCTTGGAATGTTGAGATAGAAACTGGCAAAAAGTCCGCCGATTACGGAAATAAGCGAAAAAATGACGCTCAAAAATGCGGTTTGAGAGAATCCTTTTTTAAACTGTGAGGCAGTCATAACCGGAATCACCATAAGGGCGCCCACAAGCAGCGTGCCAACCACTTGCATCCCGAGAGATACGGTAATTGCCGCCAGAATGATCATAAGAGTATTCAATAACGCAACAGGTAGCCCGTTTGCTTTTGCCAGGTCTTCGTCATAAGCGACGACAAAGAATTTTTTAAACAAAAGGAGCGTAGAAAGAATAACGAAAGATCCAAAAACGACTATAACAAAGAGGTTTTCCGGTGAAACCGTTGAAATGCTTCCAAAGAGATAGCTGAAGATGTTCACATTTATACTGTGGGATGCCCCAAGTATCACCAGAGCGAGTGCGAGGCTCCCGGAAAGAAAGAGCGCCAAAATTGACTCGCTGAACATTTTTTTACTCTCGCGCAGTTTTTCCATGCCGAAAGCGGCGGCGACAGAAGTGGCAAGCGCGCCGAACAGCGGGTTAAATCCAAAGAGTACCCCAAGCACGATACCGACGAGCGATACATGCGCCAAAGTGTCCGCCAAAAGAGAGTAGCGCTTGGCCACCAAAAAAATGCCGATGGTCGGCGCAAGTATCGCAATGACCGTCCCGGCGATAAACGCCCGTATCATGAAGTCGTATTGAAAAATTTCCAGCATGTTTTTATTTTAGGACTTACGCAAACGGATGACCAAGATAACATTTGCGCATTTTTCCGCCCGGATGATCTTGGAGAAGCAGTACGAACCGGTACTGCTTCTCCAAGTCGTTCGGGAGAAAAACACTCGATGATATAACCGCCGATTTGCAGTTTTACACCACTTTCCCGAATTATTACAAGAGTTTGAAAGATGAGATGATTCCACGAAATATTTTCTTGTGATCTTCGGGTATTTGAGTAGGAACGATTTCATATGCACGTTCTCCATTGCCGACAAAGTATGTTCGCTGATAACGAAACATATCTCCGTTTTCGTCATCCCTATTGGCGGCTAAAAAGAGCAGGCTTGTATTGTTGATGGGAATGCTCCCAATAGTATGACCTGGTGATTTATTTGAGTCGCTATAGATTTTAAATATGGTATCAATATCTTTATCGTACACATAAATGTTCATGCCAATTTTTGCTGTCCGCATTGTAATATCAACCCTCCCAAGATGCCAATCTAAATAAAAACCAAATTCATACATTTCTTTCATTTCAGAAACTTGTTTATCTGAAACGCTAACAACGTCCTTTGGATACTTCACCTCAAACCCGAACTCTTCATTTCGGTACGTCTGCCATCCCGAAGTATCAAGCGTATTGCCAAGAAAAGCAAGCTGTTCGTATTCGCCCGCCCCGCCGGCCATCGGGGATGGCGGGGTTTCTTCCAATTGTTGAGGATTTGCTTTGTCATCCTTGTCCAGTAAAGCAAAAGTTGTTCCCGCAACAAGCGCAAGAAGAACTGACGAGAAAATTATTTTTGCGCTTGTTTTTTGGCGCTTTGTTATTTTTTCATACTGTTCATTATTCATGCAATTTAGTATGCCATAAAACTTTAGAAAGTGGAAATTTTTCAATGAAATTTTTCAAACAATACCGATTCGTAATAAAAAAGCATCGCCCATATTCATGGCGATGCTTGGTTTCAAAAAAATTGAAAAACTTTTTCAAGCCGACAACATTCCAAATTTTTTTAGTACAACTTATTCCAGTCGTACCAAATCCAACTTGTCCATTGGGACGTGGCGGGATCATAGTAACTCGTGTTCCGTATCAAAGGATTTGCTTTGTACGTAGCTTGAGCTACGTAAGTCGTACCGCCGGAAGAAAGGCTGAACGCCATCATATGAAGTTCCCACGCTGAACTCCAATTCGGATTGTACGAATATGTTTCCGTGAGAACATTCTCAAACCGAGAATCATTTTCAATCGCGTGAATCATGTCAAGCCGCGCGCGATCTTGCTGAAAACCGTTGCGCGGAACCAGCATGTAAAATGATAACCCGGGAACAAGCGCCTTGAAAGCGTACTGTTTCCCATTCTCAAAAAAGTTGGTGTCTGCATCGATATGGTAATACCAACCCCCGCCATTTTCGTGAATCACTCCTTCAGGCGGAATCCAACCCGCGGCTATGGCATTCTTTAGACTTTTGCGCTGTCCGTTTTGCAAAACATACATCGTGGATGATGGCGCGTTCCCCTGCATGGTGAAGTTGTGCCAAAATCCGTCCGCTCCGATTGAGTACCCGCGAAGATCGCGATGATCGTCCACAATAAGCGATGGCGCACGGTAGCGAAGGGCATGACTTTTGGTGAGCGGATTTTGGTACGGGTTTATTCCGAGCGGAATAGTTAAGTCCGTTTGAGCTTCCCAATGGAGGTGAGCGGACGAAGTGCCTGTTTTTCCAAGATAGGCGATGGTTTGCCCTTTTGTAACCATACTTCCCGTTCCGGAACCTACCCACGTAACGCCCGTTCCCATACCCTGCAAATGCAGTAAAGCGCTATCAAAAGTCATGACACCGCCCGGTGACTTGGCGTAAGGAAATGAATAGCGGATATACAGCCTCTTTCCTTGCCCGCTCACAGTACCGTTGAGGGAGTCATCGAGAAAAATAACTTCTCCGTCAGCGATGGCGAGCAGCGGCGCACCTTCGTCGGAATTACCATCGCAAGTTCCCTGTTGACCATTCCAATCTTCCCCCATGTGGTACTTTGCGGGCACAGAGTAGTATTGCATATGATACTGATGGGCGTTTGGGTCGCCGTATGGTACCCAGCCGACACTGGAACATGCCGACCACAACTGGTTTTCATCATATGGAAGACCGAATTGCCCGACAACTGGCGGGACGGCATATGCAACAGGGACAACGCTCAAAAGCGCCAAAGCCGCGGCGCTTCGTAAAAACTTCTTCTTTATATTCATCGGATTTCTCCTTTTAAAGAACAAAGCCAGACGACCGTCTGACTTTGTTCTATCCTATCATGAAACCTTTTTTTTGCAAGCGCAAGCGCAAACTCTCTCGGGCGAAGTTGAAATGGACGAAGCATCAAAGATTTTTTCTGCGGAGGAAAGCGGAAAGGTAAGAGAGGAATGGAGTGTGGCGGGGAAAAGCATTGCAAAAAGACACTTGTGAACGAGACCTAAGGGCTCTTCCGCAAATAACATCCAGGAATTCGGTTTCAGATTTTCGTGAGATTTGATTTTTTTGATTGAGCAAATCTTGAGGCATATCGAGATATGGTGAGAGATTTGTGATTGAGAAAAAATCAAAGATTGCGGAAATATGGAAGCGAAACATGGATGTTATTTGCGGAAGAGCCCCACGCGTGTCCCGTTTAAAACCCTTGAAAATTCAGCTGATTTGAGTCACCCT
>CAYRXD010000051.1:0-5546 GCA_964428135.1 uncultured Candidatus Saccharibacteria bacterium
GGCACGACGAGGGTTACGGTGTGAACATTCCCGCGGTGGAGAAATTCGCAAGCGAAGGCGTGACATTGATGATAACCGCAGATCTCGGCATCACGGACGCCGATGCGGTGGCGCGGGCGCAAGCTCTCGGTATTGATGTGATTGTGACCGATCACCACCTTCCTCAAGAGGGGAAAGTGCCGCAAGCGTTTGCGGTGATAAATTCCAAACAAAAAGAAGACACCTACCCCGACCCGATGCTCTGCGGCGCGGCAGTGGCGTGGAAGCTCGTGGTCGCGCTTACGCTTCGCGGAAATTTTGAAATGATACCCGCGGGTTTTGAAAAATGGCTTCTCGACATGGCGGGACTTTCCACTATCGCGGATATGGTGCCGCTTAAAAATGAAAATCGCGTGTTGGCGCATTTTGGATTGAAAGTTTTACGCAAGAGTAAAAGAAAGGGACTGCGATTGCTTTTTCAAAAAATGAAAATGGATCAGGCGCATATCACCGAAGATGACGTCGGCTTCATGATAGCCCCGCGCATCAACGCCGCAAGCCGCATGGATCATCCGCTCCGCGCGTTCGAGCTTCTTTCGACGGACGATGATGCGCGCGCGGAAGAGCTTGCGAACTGGTTGCACCACTTGAACGATCAACGCAAAGGACTTGTTGCTTCCATGATCAAAGATGCGAAACATCGTTTGAGAGAGAGGGAACTCCGCGAAGTCATTGTCGTCGGACATCCCGAATGGGCGCCCGGACTTCTCGGGCTTGCCGCAAGCAATCTTGTGGAAGCGCACTCGCGTCCGGTATTCGTATGGGGGAGAGACGGCGATGGGAAAATAAAAGGCTCGTGCCGTTCGGACGGTTCGGTTTCCGTGGTGGAACTCATGTCGCGCGTTCGGGAAGGTTTTTTCCTTCAATTCGGCGGACACGAAGCGTCGGGAGGATTCAGTGTCTCAAGCGACGGCATACACACGCTGGAAATCGAACTTTCGGAAACGTACCGTGCGATGGAAAAGAAGGGGACGGAAGAAAATGTTTTTGTTGATAGCGCACTTTCTCTTGATGAAGTGAACTGGAACACTTACAAACAAATCGAAGAGCTTGCGCCATTCGGCATGGAAAATCCGAAACCCGTTTTTCTGTTTGAAGGCGCGGAAATTACGGGGGTAAAAAAATTCGGCAAAGCCAAAGAACACCTTGAACTTCAATTCCAAAATTCCCGCGGGAAAACCATTCCCGCCATCGCTTTTTTCACAAGCGACGATTCCTTCAACGACATCCTCCTCGGCGCAGGAGAAAAAATAAACCTCGTCGCCACCCTTGAAAAATCCATGTTTCGGAACTTCCCGGAGCTTCGCTTGCGGGTTGTTGACATTATTAAATAGGTGTGATAGATTAAAACCATAATAGAACATTTGTTTTCCTGAGGAGGTAGTCATGACAGAAAATCACACAAACATTCCGCCGAAGTATGCGCTTGAAGAGTGAGTAAAAGTTCAAGGATGGACATGTGCGGATTTCGGCACGATTAAAGAAATCAAGACGATTTACCACAACAGGCTAGGCGAGTATACTTGGGGATACAGGATAGAATATGAGGGTGATGGCGCTGGGTTTTCGCTCGTGTTTGTTCCCGAGGGATATTTGTGCAAGCTGTGATTTTTTCAGATAAGGCGGCACAGAATGCCGCCTTATTTCTAACCAAACTGCCCAAAAACAGTAACCCTCCCCCTATAGCTAATTCTAGCATATGCTAGAATTAGCTATAGGGGAGACAAGGTGATATAATGGAAGAAAAAGGTGGTTCAATAAAAATAAATTACAGGGTAAAACCGCACAAAATAAAAATCATGCAACCTCAATTTCCAACAAAAAAAGTATTAAAGACAAAACGAAGCGTGCGGTCGCTTGCAAAACAGCGCGCGGTGCCGACGCCGCAATCTTCGCTTGCGGAACGAGCGGAGGAGTTTCTCAATTCCGGCACTCCCGCATCTTATGCAACGGGTATTGCCCTCGCTCTCGTCATCCTCTCGGGGGTGGCGGTGATTGCGACGGTGGCGCCGGGGCTTTCCATTCTCGCTCGCGGGTATCGCCGATCAAATGGATATTCAAACCTTCAGTTGAACGGCGCGGTGCAAAATTTGAAACGCCATCATTATATTGAGGCCGTCAAAGACCCGAATGGCACACCGCGTATTCAGCTCACAAAAAAAGGCGAAGCGCATTTCCAAAAAATGTTGTTTGAAGATGTTTCTCTTCCGCATCCTCCCCGATGGGACGGAAAGTGGCGGTTCGTGCTTTTTGATATTCCCCTCGAGCATACCAAAGCGCGAGAAGCTCTCAGGTGGCGGCTTAAGGCGCTCGGGTTTTATCAATATCAAAAAAGCGTATGGGTGTACCCGCATGCGTGTGAAAAAGAAATACTGTATGTCGCCGACTTTTTCGGCGTCGGAAAGTTTGTGGAAATTCTCGAAGTCACGCATCTTTCAAATGACAAAGAACTCAAAAAACATTTTGAACTATAATTGTTTCCATTTTCTCTCTCCTCGTGAACCTATAGCTATTTCTAGCATATGCGTGAAATAGCTATAGGTGTGGGAGAAGTGGGATGGCGGTTCGCGAAGGGGAAAATAAACCTCATAGCAAACCTCGAAAAATCCATGTTTCGGAATTTTCCCGAGCTACGGTTGCGGGTTGTTGACATTTTTAACGTCGTATGATACACTACAAAAGTAAGAATTAAGCACATTTTTCATATTTAGTGAGGTTTACGATGATAACTCTTTCAACCAAAAACCTGCCGGTCGAACAAGTTCGGCAGATGCGGACATTGATGGTCGCAATCAAAAGAAAGAAAGAAACGGAGGAAAAGTATACGTACCCGGAGACAATGGTGATGGTAATTGACCGACTCCTTGGACAGGAAATCGCTGTCAAAACGCTGGAGTATGCGCCGCTCCGAGAGCATCTCAAGTGGAATCTTTGTATCAAAGAACTGACCAGCGATTTTCCAAGTTTGCTCGTCGGGTGACAGGAAAACAATCAAACCGCCAAAGGAATGGCGGTTGTTTTTTTGTTTCGGTTTGATAGAGTTAAAGCTATGGAAAATAAAAATAAAATTTACATTTTTACCGACGGGTCGTCGCTCGGGAATCCCGGTCCCGGGGGGTGGGGGGCGATTATTGTGTCGGGCGAGCAGGTGCGCGAGATTGGCGGAAGCGAGAAGCATACGACGAACAATCGCATGGAACTTTCGGCAGCTATCGCCGCGCTTCGAAATGTTTCAGAGCGTGCGCAAATAATTTTGCATACCGACTCAAACTACTGTATAAACGGCATCACGAAATGGGTGCACGGGTGGAAACGAAATAATTGGAAAACTTCACAAAAAGAAGAAGCGCAGAATCGTGATTTGTGGGAGGAGCTTTTGACGCAAACGAATGGGAAAAAAATCGAATGGAAATACGTTGCGGGGCATGTCGGCATCGCGGGTAATGAACGGGCGGACGAGATTGCTACATCATTTGCGGCAGGTACCCCGGTGAAGCTTTATGAAGGAAATTTTTCCGGCTACGCGCATCAAAATATTCTCGACACATCGCATGACACGTCGCAAAAAAAAGCGCGGACGAAAAACAAAGAACACTCTCGCGCAAAAGCTTTTTCGTATTTAAGTTTGGTTGGCAGCAAGGTCATACGCCACGCGACGTGGGCGGAGTGCGAATCCCGAGTGAAAGGCAAGAAAGCGAAATTCAAAAAAGCGCTCTCGAAAGAAGACGAAGCAAAAATTTTGAAAGAGTGGGGAATGCAATAAAAAATTTTCAATTTACAATTTTTAATTTTCAAGTTCGCACGGAATCGGAGTATTTGAGAATTTTTGTATTGAAACATTGTAAACTGAAAATTTATTGCCCCAATATTCTCACAAAATCATTAAAGTTATCGGTTGCCAGTGACGCTCTTAATATGTACCGCTCGCTCTCGCTTTGCATCACCCCTCCGCGAAGCGAGCGCGCCGTGCGGAAGTCCGCCGTCTTTGCTTCCGCCATACTCGCATCGTCGTATTGCCCGAACGGATACGCGAGTGAAGTTACAGATACGCCAAGTTCTTCTTCGAGGATTTTTTTGCTCCCTGCGATTTCGTTTGCAAGTTCTTTCTGGTCGGTGATTTTTTTGAGATACGGATGAAACTTTGTGTGCGCTTCAATCGAAATTCCCGCATCGCGCATTTCGCGAAGTTGTTCCCATGTGAGATGGTTGCCGCGACCCACGGCATTGGTGAAAATAAAAAAAGTTGCGGTCGTATCGAATTCTTTCAAAAGAGGGAAGGCGTACTCGTACTGATTTTTCCATCCGTCGTCGAAAGTAAGGATCACCGGTTTTCCGGGGATACTCGCGCCCATATCGAAATAGTCGGCAAGCTCTTTGAAAGAGATTGCCGCGTATCCGTTCTCTTTCAGATACAGAAGCTCTTTGCGCAAGAGTTCCGGAGTTATGTCGTATATCTCTTGGTAGTTCGATTCTTTTGTTTGGTGCGGGCGCACGCTGTGATACACCAAGATTGGTACGCGGACATCTTCGGGTGTCGCCGGTATCGCAAACGCGGCGGCGATATTCTTTTCCGCTTCCGCGAGTTGAAACAAACCGAGAGAGAAAGAACCGATCCACGCCCCTGCCGCAAGAGAAAAACAGAGCGTAGAAAAAAAGAGTGCGGATATTTCTCGTAATGGTTTCATGGTAGCGGTATTATACAAGCCGCTCGCCATTTTGAGTATCTTCTCGTAGAATGGAAAACATGTCGAAATACATGCGCATCGGTATTTTCGGATTCTTCGGCGGCGTTGCCCTCGGTGCGTTTTTTTCGATCGGAGTCTGGGCGGCTTTTTTTGTCGCATTTATCGCTTTTTTCGTACTCGGAGTTTCACGGTTGTTTGCTGGCACGAAACCCTCTATTTTTGGTATTTCCCTTTCTCTCGCACTTTTTTTCTTTGCGTTCGGTATGATGCGAGTGGAAACATCACCTTCTCGCGGAGATTCTCTGGTAAAAGATTTGTTGGGGAAGCCGGTGGTTATGGAAGGAGTGATCGTCACAGAGCCGGATATTCGAGAGAACGCCGTGCATCTTGTCGCGGAAATTGATCGCGCTGAAAAAATTTTACTGATCGTGAAACGGTACCCGGAGTTTTACTACGGCGATCGCGTGCTGGTATCAGGGAAACTTGCCGCCCCGAAAAACTTTGAGGGCGATAACGGTCGCGCATTTGATTACATTGCGTATCTTGAAAAAGATGGCATCTTTTCTCAAATGAATTTTCCGCATATCGAAGTTGTCTCGCGCGAAGAAGGCAATGTACTCATGAGTTCTCTCTTTAGTATCAAACACGCATTCCTCGATCGTGTTTCTCGTGTTTTACCTGAACCTCATGCGAGTCTCTTGGGTGGACTGCTTATCGGCGCGAAACATTCTCTCGGAAAAGATTTGGAAGATGATTTTCGTACGGCGGGCGTCATTCATATCATCGTCCTCTCCGGATACAACATCACGCTCGTCGCGTATT
>CAYRXD010000051.1:5556-10762 GCA_964428135.1 uncultured Candidatus Saccharibacteria bacterium
CATAAGCGGACTCGCATTTCTCCCGGCGCGCCTGCGAGCGGCATCGGGAATCGTCGGCATTGCGTTTTTTGCGCTTATGACGGGAGCGGGTGCGGCGACGGTGCGCGCGTCTCTCATGGCTGGACTTGTCATCTTCGCACGGACGACCGGACGGACGGGGGACATGCTCCATCTTCTTTTTATTGCCGGTTTCGCGATGGTGTTATGGAATCCGCATATTCTTTTGCATGACCCGTCGTTTCAGCTTTCGTTCCTCGCGACGCTCGGACTGCTTTTCTTGAGTGAAAAAATTTCTGCACGCCTCGAGTTAGTGCCGAAAAAATTTCTCTTGCGCGAAATTGCCGCCGCCACGCTTGCTACGCAAATTTTCGTTCTCCCGCTTCTCTTGTATCAGACGGGCAATCTTTCCCTCGTGGCGCTTCCCGCAAATCTTTTCATTCTCTCCGCAATCCCCGGTGCGATGTTCTTCGGATTTCTCACCGGAGTCTCGGGCTTTCTCTTTACGTGGTCGGCAATGTTTTTCGGCGGCATCACGTATGTCTTCCTTGCGTACATTCTCGTCGCCGTGAACTTTTTTTCGCATCTTCCGTTTGCGTCCGTTACGGTTCCGGAATTTCCTGTTTGGGCACTCTTCGGCGCGTATGTGCTCCTCGGAATTTTTATTTGGAGGCAACAAAAAAGTTCAGAAAAAATTTCGGAATAAAGTAAATCTGTAAATCCTAGCATATGCTGAAGTTTACAGATTTTTTTATTTTTCAATTTCATTAATAACTTCTTCGCTGTTCATGAAACGGTAGAAGACTGCGGCGACGACGAAGGCGATGATTGTCATGACAACGGCATACTTTCCGAAGACGTTCGAGCTTTTGCCGAAATAGTAGCCGATGCCGAGAAAAGGGAATGACCAAATAACGGACGTGGCGAGAATAATCGGCACATAGAGAGCGCGGTTCATTTTGGAAAGTCCGGCGGGAATGGGGATGAAGACTTTGAGCGCGGGGATGAGTTTCCCGACGGCGAGAAACCACGCGCCCTTTTTCTGGAAGACCACCTGCACTTTGCGGATTTCTTTCTCGCGGAAAATTTGGAACTTCGTGAGATAGTGCAATCCTTTGCGCCGCGCGACTTCGTAGAGAATAATGTTCCCGACGGTGTTGCCAAGCGCGCCCGCGATAATGACAAGTGGCAAATTAAGCGCCCCGGTAAAAACAAAATACCCCGCGATGATGTAGAGAATCTGGCTTGAAGGGAAGCTGATAAACCCGTTTGAAATCATGAGCATGAAAATGCCAAAGTAGCTGAATGACGTGATGATAGTTTCGGTGTCCATTAGGGAGTATTGTAGCACGAGCAACTGCTCTTGCAAAAAGTTTCATTTTATGTTTACATAAAAGAGGCAATTTTGCTTTCAACATAATAAGGGGACGGTCATGCACTGGTTAGTTTTTGGATTGTTTGTTTGGGCGGCAATTGGTTCTGGGATTCTCCGCCAAGAAGTAATCGCTGGTAATAAAAAGTTGTCTGAGGGAGACCCCTTGGGGTCATCTAAAAATTTTTGGACTATGCGCGCTGTACGGACCTTTCACAAGAAAGAAAGTGCTGTCCAAGTTATAATTAGTTAGGGGGCGGGGGAATCTCCTCGCCCTTTTTTTGTATTCGCGAATATGAGATAATGCGAATATGATCAAACAATCCACCATCCAAAAATTCCCAAAAAACCAAAGCCATCTCGTCGTGAAGGCAAATGGGGAGCGGGAGATATTCAATGAGACGAAATTGCGCGATTCGCTCAGGCGGAGCGGCGCGGAGGAAGACATTATTTCAAAAGTCGTGGAGCGCGTGCTGCGGGAGATGCGGGACGGCATGAGTACGGAGGGAATTTACAAGCACGCGTTCGCGCTGTTGAAAAAGACGCACAAGGGCGTGGCGGCGCAATACAGTTTGCGCCGCGCCATCCGCGACCTCGGACCGAGCGGGTTTCCGTTCGAGCGGTTCGTGGGGGAGATTTTGCGGGCGAAAGGGTATGATGTGTCCGTCGGGATTATCGTGCAGGGATTTTGCGTGGATCACGAGGTGGATGTCTCGGCGCGGAAAGACGACACGCACTTGATGGTGGAGTGCAAATTTCATCACGAAGACGGTTTCAAGACGGACTTGAAAGTGGCGCTCTACGTGCGCGAGAGGTTTAACGATATCGAAAAACGACACAAAACGCTTGAAGACAAGAGCGAGCGGTTCCATGAAGCGTGGCTCATCACGAACACGAAGCTCACCTCAAAAGCGATACAGTACGCCATGTGCGCGGGACTCAAGGTCATCGGGTGGAGCTACCCTCATGTGGGAAATTTGCAAGACCTCGTGAATGAAACCATGCTCCATCCCATTACCGTGCTCACGAGTCTTTCGGGGAACGAAAAAAAGCGCTTGATGGAACAAGACATCGTCCTCTGCCGCGACCTCGGCAAGCAGAAACGAGCTCTCCGCGCACTCGGCATGAGCGAGGAGAAAATAGCAAAAATACTCGATGAAGTGGGGGGCGTTTGCCCGGTTTCGCCGTAGTGGTATACTGGAAGCAATCGTTCATTGCAATATCCGCAGTTTCTTGTGAAGGAGGCGTGTCATGTGGATAACCATTTTTATTTTGTTGGTGTACTTGTCGCTCATCGGGCATGAGATGGGACACCTTGTCTCAATGCAGAAGAGGGGTGTAAAAATTTTGGAATTCAGCATCGGGGTTCCTCGGTTGGGCCCGCGAATTTCCTATGTTCCAAAAACCGGGCGGTATGCCGGAATCCGTTTTTCTTTTTATGTCTTTACATGCTTGCTCGGCGGGTTTGTCGAGGAAGGCGAGGAATTTCATCGTCTTTCGTACCGCGACAGGGCGCTCATCGCTTGTGCCGGACCTTTTGTGAATATTCAGTTTGGGTGTGTTTTGCTTCTTCTGTCTTTCTTGTTGTTTCCCCCTCATTTTTATGATTTTTATCATTCGGAGTGGGCATGGGGGGCAACTCGTTGGGCGGTATTTCTTTGGCATTTTGTGTGGTCGCAACCGTATGTTTGGATTCCCCTTGTGGCAATGCCCGTTTGCTGGTTCGGGCGGCGATTTGTGAGTGCGTATCTGGCGCCGATATTTGGCGTACTGCTGCTCATTTGGGTATACCAAACCATAACGGCAATCGGCGTTATGAATTATATCGCCTCTTTACAGGGTCCTGTCGGTGTTTCTATCGGACTGTCCGGCGAGGCGACTAACCTTGCTTCCGCCATGTGGCTTTCGGGAATAGTTTCAATCAGCCTTGGGGCGCTTAATTTGTTGCCCATACCTCCGATGGACGGCGGACTTCTTGTTTTACCGGCGGTTGAAAGAATATCACCGCGTCTCGCGCAAGCTTATAAAATAGCGGGATTGTCGTTGATTGTATTTTTGTTGTCAGCCGCAGTCGCACAAGACGTTATTCTGCTTGTCGCGAATGTTATTGGGGCTTTTGTATGAGAAGAAGAATTCGAAAACGGCGTTAAGCCCGTGCGTATGCGCGGGCTTTTTGTTTTTTGCAAGACAGTGTATTATCGGGCAATGGAATTTACGCATACAGCGAATCATCGCCTAAAACTTTATTTTCTTCTCGTTTTGGCGGCGGTGAATGTCGGTGTTTGGTATGCAGCATTTGCCGAAGATCGCGGCGGCAAGCTCACCGTCGCTTTTCTCGACGTCGGGCAAGGGGACGCACAAAGCGGTGAAGAGATTTGAATTTTTTGCCCGCAAAGTAAGCCGCAACAACGCCCGAACTGTCTGGATGCTCAAATGCTACATCAAAAAGTTTTTCGCGAGTAATTGACCACGATATTTTGAAAGAAATTGGGAGAAAAAATTAAAAGAATGATCCTTGATGAAATGGTTGGCGTTTGTCCGGTTTCGGTGTAGTATTTCGGAAATGGAACGACCAAAAGAGTATCGGCATCAGCTGAAAATTTATCTCCTCTTCGTTTTGGCGGCGGTGAATGTCTGCATTTGGTACGCGGTGTTTGCGGAAGACCGTGAGGGGAAACTCACGGTCGCTTTTCTTGATATCGGGCAGGGGGATGCGATTTTTATTGAAGCGCCGAATGGAGCGCAAGCACTCATTGACGGCGGACCGCCCTCGGGAAAAGTGCTTTCCGAACTTGGGCGCATGATGCCGTTTTATGATCGCACCATAGACGTGGTTATCGCCACGCATCCAGACCAAGATCATATCGGAGGCTTACCGGAAGTGTTCAAGCGATACCGCGTGGGTGTTTTGTTTGAGCCGGGCATTTCTTCCGACAACGGCGACTATCAGGCAATGGAGCAGGCGGGCGAAAAGACAGGCGTGAAAAAAATCCTCGCACGCGCTGGCATGAAAATACATCTCGATAAAAACACGACGCTTGAAATTTTTTATCCCGACCGCGATTTGCCGGGAAAAATTGATACCAACCGCGCATCAGTTGTCGCGCGGCTCACGTACGGCAATGAATCGTTTTTGTTCACCGGCGATTTGCCGCAAGCCGAGGAAAAACATCTTGTGCAAGAAGGCGGAATTGCGCTTCGTTCAAATGTCCTCAAATTCGGACACCACGGCTCTCGTACGTCCACTTCGGAAATATTTTTGAAAAATGTTGCACCAGAGTATGGATTGGTATCGGCGGGGAAGGACAATCGTTATGGGCATCCTCACAAGGAAGTTCTTGGTCTCGCGGCGAAATACCGCGTGCCGGTTTTGCGGACCGATACGCAGGGGAGAATTGTTTTTACGACGGATGGAAATAGTCTTTCCTATGCAACACAAAAATAAACCCCTATAGCTAATTCTAGCATATGCTAGAATTAGCTATAGGGGTTAGGAAAGAAAAAGACCATAAGACATTTGCAAAAAAAGCCCGCGATTGCGGGCTTTGGAGGCTCAAAGATTATTCCAGAACTTTCTTTTGCGCGAATTTTTCAATTGCACGATAAATGTTTGCCACAAGCTCTTTGCGTCCCGGTATTTCAAAATTGATGCTTTTCGCGAGTTCTTCCGCGTCGGAAAATTCTCGCAGGGCTTCCATCGGTTGATCTTGTTGCAATAATTCTTTTGCGTATGAAACCTGAATCATTACATGCGCTCGGCTGGAAAGCCGTCTGTATTCGTCTAAGAACCTGTTCAAAATCTTTTTAACAACAGCGAGACGTATGCAAAAGCTATCA
>CAYRXD010000052.1:0-4957 GCA_964428135.1 uncultured Candidatus Saccharibacteria bacterium
GATAGCTTTTGCATACGTCTCGCTGTTGTTAAAAAGATTTTGAACAGGTTCTAAGCAATTTTTCGCCACGGTGCAAAACAAGCTCCACTTTGCCATTACCGGAAAAACCGCCGCGGAGATAGTTCACGAGAGGGTAAACAGCGCAAAACCGCATATGGGGCTTACGGTTTGGAAAAACTCGCCGAAAGGGAAGATTCGAGAAACCGATGTAGTGATTGCAAAAAATTATTTGAACGAAAAAGAACTTGACCATTTAAACCGAATTGTCACGATGTACCTTGATTTTGCAGAAATGCAGGCAAAGCGTGGGATTCTTATGCGGATGGAAGATTGGGTCGAAAGGTTGGACGCATTTTTAAAATTTAACGAGCGGGACATATTGAGCGATGCCGGAAAAATAAGCCATGAAGTTGCGGAGGCTCTGGCACTTCAAGAATACGAAAAATATCGCGTGGATCAAGACAAAAATTATATTTCCGATTTTGACCGCGAAGTAAAAAAGATTTTAGACAACGAAAAAAAGAAAAAATAACCGTTATCGGTCGCGCGGCGTATTCGCAGCCATTCGTATTATTCGCATTCATTTGTATATTAGTATCTATGGACCACCTCATAAAACCGTTAAAAGATCTCGGGTTGACCGAGAAAGAAGCGAAAGTGTATCTCGCCTTGCTTCAGCTTGGGGCGGCGACGCCGTATAAGATTGCGAAGAAGTCCCGGCTCAAGCGCCCGACGGCGTATGTGATAGCCGAGGAACTCGTGGAGAAGGGACTTATCGTACATGTGCCGGGGGAAGAGCCGCGGCGGTATATTGCGCGGTCGCCGGAGACTTTTTTTGAAAGTTTGGAAGAGAAGATTATGGATGCGCGGAAAATTCTCCCCGAGCTGAAGTCACTCCAGAAGGGGACGAGCGAGAAGCCGAGCGTGCTCTACTTTGAAGGCGTGGAGGGTTTGCGGCAGGCGATGGAGTACCGAGAGAAAGAATTGCACGGGAAAAATATCGTCGGGTTTTTCGCATCGGCGGAGGATATTTCGGATGAAGTGAATCAAGTTTTCTTTGAATGGAACGAATACAAAGAACGGCACAAAATACACATCAAAGGGCTCACGGTGGACAGCCCGACGCTTGCGCCGTATGCGAAGTGGCTTATCCCCAAAAGTACTGAGATGACTGCGAAATTTCTCCCGCCCGAAATATACAGCGCAAAAACCTCCATTGAGTCGTGCGATGACCAATTCGTCCGCATCGTACTCATGGAAAGCGTGCAAACGCTCGTGATTGAGTCCCCGAAGCTCGCAAAGGCATTGCGGGAAGTGTTTGAGATTACGTGGAAAGGTTTGGAGGGAAAGTATGACGTTCCGAAGTATATGGGGCAAGTATAAGTATATGGAACTACGAACTACAAATTTGACAGAGAGACCGCCAAAAGGGCGGACTCACCGCCAAATTTGTAGCGCTAAAAACCCGCCATATGGCGGGTTTTTAGCAAGTGATATGAATTTTGAGAATCTTATTTCACCGCGTCTTTGAGGGCTTTTGCGGGGCGGAATTTCGGAACGTTCATGGCGGCTACCTGGATTAACTCGCCGGTCTTCGGGTTGCGAGCGGTTCTCGCCAATCGTTTTTTAACCGCGAAAATTCCAAGTCCTGCAATAGAAACATCGTCTCCTTTTTTGAGGCTTCCGACGATAGTGCCGATTACCGTCTCAACAACGTCTTCAGCTTGTTTTTTTGTACCGCCGAGAACTCCGTGTACGGCTTCGATGATATCTTGTTTGTTCATATTTTATATAGAATACGTTATTTATAAATGGTGAGCTCGACCATATATCCTTATAGTAAGTATATAGAATGAGCCATATAATGCAATAGTTGATAGGAAATTCAAAATCCGAAGCACGAAATCAGAAACAATACTAAAATTTAAAAAACAAAATTCAAAACACGGACGACGAGTTTTAAATTTTTAAAATTAGAATTTTGAATTTGTTTCGGATTTCGATTTTCGTTCTTCGAATTTTTATCTATCTCGCGTATTCGATCGATCTTGACTCGCGTATGACGTTTACTTTGATTTCGCCGGGGTATTTGAGTTCATTCTCGACGCGAGTAGCGACATCGCGCGCCAATTTTTTGGCTTCCAGATCGGTAACGTTCTCCGGATAGACGAAGATACGGATCTCGCGCCCTGCCTGGAGCGCGTATGCTTTCTCCACTCCGGAGAATGACGTCGCGATTCTCTCAAGCTCCTCAAGTCGTTTGATGTAATTTTCGACCGAGTCGCGTCGCGCGCCCGGGCGCCCTCCGGAAATGGCATCCGCGACCTGCACAATGATAGACTCAACCGTTTCGTACGGGTATTCTTCATGGTGCGCCTGCATCGCTTTGATGATGCGTTCGTCCGCGCCAAACTTTTGAAGGATGCGGCGCCCGATTTCAACGTGCGTGCCTTGGATTTCGTGGTCGACCGCTTTGCCGATGTCGTGAAGAAGCGCTCCGGCTTTGGCGATGGCGATGTCCGCCCCGAGTTCGGTGGCGATCATTCCTGAAATATGCGCCATTTCCACCGAGTGCTGGAGGACGTTTTGCCCATAACTCGTTCTGAAGTGAAGGCGCCCCAAGATGGAAATGATGCGCGGATCGAGATTGAACACTTCGCACTCGTAGGCGGCTTTTTCTCCCTGGTCTTTGATGATTTTATTGATTTCTCCTTTTGCTTTATCCACCATTTCTTCAATCTTTGCGGGTTGGATACGCCCGTCAGCAATGAGGTTTTCAAGGGCGTGTTTGGCAATCTGCCGCCTGACAGGATCGAAGGCGGAAATGGTTATTGCGCCCGGCGTATCATCGACTATAAGTTCGACGCCCGCGGCGCGCTCAAATGCGCGGATATTCCGACCCTCTTTCCCGATGATTTTTCCTTTGATGTCGTCGGAAGGAATTTGGATAGCGGAGGTGAGCACATCCGATGCCACGGAGTTCCCGAGGCGGTGGATGGCTGTCGTGAGAATATCTTTCGCTTTTCGCTCAAGGCGTTCAGCGCCCGCTATGTCGAGCTTCTGCAAACGAAGCAGGATGTCTGCTTCGCTCTGTTTTTCAACGGCTTTCAAAAGTTCTTCTTTGGCTTGGTCGCGGCTGAGATCGGCAACGCGGGAAAGCTCTTTTTCGATGCCTTGTTTCAACGTTTCGGAATCCTCGCGAATCTTTTTGATCTCTGCGATTTTTCCTTTGATGACTTCGACTTCTTTATCGATGTCAGTTTGCCTTTTATCAAGAAGTTCTTCTTTTTTGATCAGACGCTCCTCTGTTTTTTTTGATATTTCTTTCTTCTCTTTTTCTTCTTTCTTTGCTTCCTCTATTCTTTTCGCCGCTTCTTTTTCCGCCGCTTTGGTTATTTTTTGCGCGTCTTCTTTGGCGCTTAAAAGCATCTGCTTGATCTCTATTTCCATAGAGCCGCGCTTCCCCAGAGAGACCAGAAGCCGGAGATAATACCCGAGGGCAACTCCGAGCAACACTGCTCCGCCGAGCAGTAAAATTTGTAAAAACATGATTAAAGTGCTTCGCTTCGGACGAATCTCCTCTTACCGCTTATGTGGTATTGTAAATATATGTAGGTTTATAGCTTTGAGGTATCTATTTGTCATATAAATTTTGGAGTATTCTTGGTGAGGCGAAACGGGACTGCCCTCCTTCGAGAGCAGATAATTAACTCATAACGAATACTCTATTTATAGCAAAATGAAGGGCGATTGTCCAATTTTTATGTTTGTGATATAAAGTAAGTGGCAGTATTTTTAGAGGAATTACGCATGTCTATCACATCTATTCTTGTGTCGCACAACCCGTTCGTTGCATATGCCGGCATCGTCATTGGCGGATCGTTCGCTTTCGCAGGCGTTATTTTAGGCATTATCTACCTTGTTCAAAAGATCGGTCGAAAGTAGAGGCAAAGGGGGCTACGTACCTTCATTTCCTTGTAAAGAACGGCAATCCTGCGGTCGAGTATTACGAGAGGCTTGGCTTCAAAAAAGGTCACAAATTCATCTGGTTTGAAAAAAGTCTCTAAACCGAAGTAAAAACGGTATCGTTTTTTATTTTCATCACCAACTCATCAAATTTCCCTAACCCGGGATATAAAATAACTGTGTGGACTATGGAGGGGTCCACTTTCATTATTCCGTCTAAGAACAGCGGAAGTTCTTGGAGGATATAGAGTGCCGCTCCTTCTGCTCGGTCTTTCGAAATTGTCCGTCCGCGTAACTCAAGCATTTCGTTGGATATTTCCATGACCAAGCGGTAAAATTCTCCTTGTTTTGAAAATTCTCTGAATAAAACCTCCCTTTGTTTAATACACTGTGGGGTGAGGACATCGTCGTAATTCGCTACAATAATTTTATTCTGTTCCTCGTCATTAAACGACGATACAATTTTTTGCACGAGAGAAAATTTTTCATCTCCAGACGTAAAAGCTCGTTTTAATGCTTCTGCCCTGCTCAGGTTATCAAAAAATCTTAAATTTGTGGCGTATAAACGGCTTGGTATACAAATCAAGAGAGTTTGTTTTGTGTACTTGATGCCGAAATGAATAAGTTGCTCTAAATTTTCATCAGAGAACCATTTGTTGCCAAAACTGAACCCAACCCAAAGATTGTGCTCCTTATGTAAAATACTTTCCTTGGAAACGCCAAGTGTTTCTTTTATGGTAATTTCTTTTGTCATTATTTTTTGGAAAAGTAACTCAGAGATGCGGGCTAGGGTAACATGCAACACTGCAAAAAAGTCAAGACTTTTCGGTAAAGTTGTACAAATTAGCCATTTTTATTTCCCGCGCATCTTTGGCTTCACACAGATCACTGTCCCAGAAAAGCGTCTGTTTTGAAAGGGGGTTCATGGTTTAATTATAGTACAAAAACAAGACTTGCAAAAATTGAGGGGGGGGGTAAAATTAAGGGCAAG
>CAYRXD010000052.1:4967-10378 GCA_964428135.1 uncultured Candidatus Saccharibacteria bacterium
ATAAATGGAGTTGATTTTTGGCCATAGTTCTGTAAAAATCACCGCCATAAGATTCGAGTTCATGTAGTAGTTACACTATAGTAATTTGCGAAATCTTCCCATCATGAGTATAATTACCCTATGGTAAATGAGTTTAACTCACGACAAATGAAAGAATTCGCTGAAAAACACGGGCTCCAGATGGTCGTTCTTTTTGGTTCGCGGGCGCGCGGTGAGGCTCGGGTAGGGAGTGACACCGATATCGCCATTTTTGCGGGAGAAAAGAAGAGCATACGTGAAGTTTCAGAAATGCAGATTGAATTTTCGGAAATGTTCCACATAAAGAATGTAGAGCTTGTCGACCTTTCCGGCAGAGCGCCGCTTTTCTTGAAGCAAGTCTCTGGCGACGGGAAAGTTCTCTACGAGCAAAAGCCTGGAATTTTTGATGAGTTTCAAATATACGCGTTCAAACGCTACGTGGAGGCAAAACCGCTCTTTGCTCTGCGGCGGAAGTTTACTGAGCAATTTATTCATTCACATGCAATATCCGCATGATTAACAAAGAACTGCTTCAAGAAAGAATGAGCCAAATGAGCCAGTTCATTTCGGAGCTTGAACCGCTGTTACAAAAATCAACAAGCGAGATTGTTCACGATACCGTGGTACTTCATGCGATAGAGCGACTTTTCCAGCTTATCGTTGACGGCGCGGTGAGCATCAATAACCACATTATTGCGAAAAATGGATTTGTTCCAGCGGAGGATTATCAGGGAACGTTTACCACTTTGGCACAAAACAATGTTTTGCCGACGAACTTTTCCTTGAAAATTGCACCATCGGTCGGGTTGCGGAATCAAGTCGTCCACAAATACGGCGACGTAAATCTTACGCGATTGATAGAAGAAATAAAAGCTGATATTGGAGATTATCCGGAGTACCTGAAACAGATTGACGTATATATAAAACAGCAGTAGGGACAAGGTTGTAAAAACTATCGCTTCGTTAGGCGGTAGTTTTTGTTTTCACTCCCCATTTCCATTCGTCTTCGGCTCCGTGACTTTATCGATGATGCCGTAGCTTTCGGCTCTGTTCGTGCTCGTAAGTGCTACAAAAATGTACCACTCCGCCAGGACAACATCAAGAATGAGAAAAGATTTTTCTCGCTTGAGATTTTTTACCGCCCGCCCTCCCACAATGTCATATTTTTTGGAAAAATACCGCAGGTGCGGGCGCGGGTAACATACAACACTGCAAAAAAGTCAAGACTTTTCGGTAAAGTTGTGCAAATTAGTCGTGTTTACTTCCCGTTTCCATTCCCGTTCGTTTTCGGCTTCATAACCTTGTCTATGATGCCGTAGCTTTCGGCTTCTTCGGCGCTCATGTAGTAGTCGCGGTCGGAGTCTTTTTCTACCTGCATGGGGTTTTTTTTGGTGTTTTTGGCGAGGATTTTTGTGAGTTTTTCTTTGGTTTTCAGGATGTGCCGTGCGGTAATCTCAATATCCGATGCCTGACCTTCCGCGCCGCCCATCACTTGGTGAATCATGACTTCGGCGTTCGGGAGGGCGAAGCGCTTGCCTTTTGCGCCGGAGGAGAGGAGGACGGCGGCCATGGAGGCGGCGATGCCGACGCAGATGGTGGAAACTTCCGGCTTGATGTGCTCCATGGTGTCGTAAATAGCCATGCCTGCCGTGACGGAACCGCCGGGGCTGTTCAAATAGAGCATGATGTCTTTCTTCGGGTCTTCGGACTCAAGAAAGAGGAGCTGGGCGATGACGATATTTGCGAGGTTGTCGTCAATCGGTCCGGCAAGGAAAATAATCCGCTCGCGCAGGAGACGGGAGTAGATGTCGTAAGCGCGTTCGCCGAATTGTGATTTTTCTATAACGGTGGGGATTAACATGGTAGGAATAAGGAATTATGAATAAGGAATCATGACCGTAAGTATAGCATATGGCGTGGTGCTTGACAAGTATTTGAAAGTTTGCTACATTATTTTTGGGGCATTTTTCACAATTTTTTGAGGAGAAAATTATGGGACTAAAGATTCTATTGCTCGGCGTCCTTGTTCTTAGCAGCTGGCAGTTTGGCAGATTTGAGAAAGAGAATGAACTGGTGCTGGCGGGACTGTGGCTGTTTGTATCTTTTTTTGCGCTTGCCCTTTTCTTTTTCGAACCGTTGTCTGTTGTTCTCGACACTGCCGTTCGATAAAATTCGCCAACTTCAAACAAAGACCCCCGTTCTCGAAAGAGGCGGGGTTTGTTTTTTTATTTCGTTCCCTCCAAAAAGTCTCGTCGCCGGGCGGAGGTTGTACCTCCGCTCCGGGGTTTGAAATGGCAACAGCGGTGAATCCAAACGTTTCAGACGGGAGTACAACTCCCGTCCGGCGACGGGCGGCTATTTCGCCATTCCTTCCAAAAAGTCAAAAACTTTTTCGTTCATAAGCACCATTGTAACGTACGCTCTCGTATTCAGTTCGTCCGCATCGGCGTAGTGTTCCATGAGTTGTTTCACTTGGGTTTCCACGACGGCTTCATCGGGGATCAGTTTCTCCGCTTGCGCGATTTTACTCAAGATAAGCTGACCTTTGGCTTTGTTTTCGGCATCTTTCTCCCACTCTTTACGAATGCCTTCTTCTGTTTTCTTGACGTGCTTCAGATATTCTTCAAATTTGAGTCCCATGCGTGAAACGTCATACTTGAATTGTGAGAGCATGCGTTCCAGCTCGCTTCGCACGAGCACATCCGGAAGCTCTATTTCCGTTTTTTCAGAAACGTTTTTAAGAATTTCCATACGGCGCATTTCGCGGGCGCGCTGTTCTTTTTCTTTTGCGAGATTTTCTTTGATTTTCTCTTTCAGTTCGCCAACCGTCTTGAAATCGCCGAGGGATTTCAAAAGTTCTTCGTCTAAGAGCGGCAAATCCTCAACCTCTCCTTCTTCGTCCGGTTTTGGCGCAACGTGCTGTTTGCGTATGTCGGTAATCACTTTCTCGACGTCTTCGTCGGTTACGACGGCAGGCTCAATCTTTGTTTTTTCCGCCGCGATTTTTTTGTAGTCGGGAAGCGTTATCTCCGGAAGCACCGCTATTCGTATTTTGAATTCAAACGGATTGTTTTTTGCGAGTTTGGTCACCGTAATAGCCGGACGTCCGATGGCGTCGAGTTTGTGTTCAATGAGGATTGTTGGATAGTGTTCATCGAGCGCCATTTCCGCCATTTCTTCCAAGATGGGCATTTCACCCAGGGTGGTAGAAAGCATGTTGTCCGGCACATGCCCCGGTCTGAATCCGGGGAGTTTTGCATGCTCTTTGACGTGCGCCGTCGCTTTCGGGCGGAATTTTTCAAAATCTTCGGCAGGGAGACTGCCGACAATCTCAATTTCCGACTTTGGAAGCCTATTTATTTCTATTTTCATGTGGTTACTGTATCAATTTCGTGCTCTTGTGTCAAAAAACAACTTGGGGGTGAAACCCCCAAGTTGTTTTTAACTCCTGGTTTTTTTACTGCAGCTCAGCATCCATACCATCGAGGTTTGTCGCTTTCAGGTCGGCATCGATGGCGGAAACCTCATCGCTTGCGCCAACCGCTGCCATCTGAGAAAGCATGGGATCGGGCTGGTTCAAGGCTTGTTCTTCTACCGTCATTTCGTTCGCGGACCCGTCCATGACAGGCATTCCTTGTTCCATCATCGTCGGTTCGGCAACCGGCGCAACCTTTGTACTCCAGAGATAGAATCCGCCGATGATGAGTATGATAACGATAATGATTGATCCGATAAGCGCTCCGACGGATTTCGTCTCCTCCCCCTCCGATGGAATCGGGGCTGATGGCGGTGTCGTCGGCGTGGGTGTCACTTGCGGCGTTGTGTTTTGCGACATGTTTTGATTGTCCATAAGATATATTATTTATTATTGTTAATTCTTTCGTTACAGTGCCTTATTCGCTATTACTCGCTTGCCTTTGTGGTTGTCGCGGTTTTGTCGCCGGATTTTCCTTTGAGGTCGGTAGTCGCTTGAACAAGCGCCTTGTGCGCTTCTTTCAGGGCTTCTTCTACTATCCGCACTTGCTCTTTTATCAGCTTGATTTTTCCGCTCAGGATTTCTCCCGGCGTCGTGGTCGCTGTTCCGTCGGTGCCGAGTATGATATTTGCGATAGCTGTTTTTGCGGCATCAAGTTTTGTTTTTGCCGCTTCGATTTTTGCTTTGGCGATTACGAGATCCGCTTTCGCCTTTACGGTATCGAACCCTTTTTCTTCTGATTTTTTAATGCGCGAGTCAAGCCGTTCGGCGATGTTTTGCAGTCGTTTGAGCGCTGCCGCGAGCCGCTCTATGACTCGTTCCCCCTGTTTTTTCATATTCTCCAAACGCTTGCCGTCCAAATTGCTTTTTACCTCGGCTTTCTTTTCCTTGATGGCATTTCGGCGATCTTCCATGCCTTGCTTCATTGGCGGTTGCGGTTTTGTGGATGACGACATTCCGCGCGGCAGGGTTTTTCCTTTCCCGCCGCTTGCGGGGGTGCCGGGTGTTCCCGTGTTTGAGTCCGCAGTTACAACCATCCCTTCTCCTCTGCTGTCTGGTGATGTGTCGCCTTCGGCAAACGCTCCGGATGCGACAGAAATAAGAGCGATTGCGGCTACGATAGATAGGTGAGTCTTTTTCATGTCTTAAAAAATAATTAAACGATTAATTTTTATACCCATTCCGGTTTTTATTATACACCAGACAAGAGCGGTTGTGGCGACCCCAAATGTTGATAACTTCCTTGTGGATAACGCACTTCCTTGACCGCGTCGCAGCGTGCTATAATAAGCGCACATTTACAAACTAACAAAAAATTATGAACCGCAACAACTTCGCCAACACTTTGCGCATTCTCGTCCTCTCTCTTATTCTCTCCACCGCAGTAGGCTACTCTCTCGCCGCCTGGGTACCGCCGTCAGGCGCTCCTCCCAACGGAAATCCTCCTCCTCCGATCAATGTCGGAGGAGTCGCTCAGGTGAGAGACGGCAATCTCTACTTGAACCAGTGGATTATCGCAGCATGGGCGCAATTCGGGAAAGTCGGTATCGGTACAACGCCGACTGCGACTTCTCCGGCGCTCACCATAAACGGCAAAGCGCAGAGTTCTCCGACGGTTGCGGAGGATCCGGCGAACACGCTTACGACGAAGGGGTATGTAGCTGCGCGGAAACCCGGTCCCTCCACAATCATCAAGGGATACCCGTGTTACGGCGGCGGTGTAGTGGGCGATGCGTCTAACAACGTCATAGTGTGTGACAACCCGCCAGCGTCTGAGCCGAGCATTCTCAGAAAAATCGGGCTAGTGGGACAAGGGGGCACTCCTGATGCGCGGATACAAGCATGGAATAACTGGGTAATAAAAACAAAAAATTTGATACCCTCTTTTGCCATATGGGAGAATAATTATCCCGGCAAA
>CAYRXD010000053.1:0-10359 GCA_964428135.1 uncultured Candidatus Saccharibacteria bacterium
GTTCTTCGGAACGCCGGTGATCCGTTCCACCTCCTCCGCACTGATTTTTTTTCCTTCCGCCGAGGAGAGCACTTTCTGAAGCGTCACAAGCGTATCGCGAAAAGAGCCATCGCCTAAAAGCGCAATAAGTTCTGCGGACGCACTGTCGAATACCCGTCCTTCCTTTTTCGCGACATCGAGAACTAAACTTTTTAGTATCTCCTGCGGCGGCTGTTTGAAGGTGAAAACTTGGCAGCGAGACACGACCGTGTCTGGGATCTTGTGAAGCTCGGTGGTGGCAAGAATGAAAACGGCATGCGGCGGCGGCTCCTCAAGGGTTTTCAGAAGCGCGTTGAATGCATCTTTCGTGAGCATGTGTACTTCATCAATGATGTACACCTTGTATTTCCCTTCAAAAGGAAAAGTTTTGACCGATTCGCGCAATTCGCGAATGTCATCAATGCCGCGATTCGATGCGGCGTCAATCTCGTAGAGATCGCTTTCCGAACACCCGATCTCGCGCGCGAATATCCGCGCTATCGAGGTCTTCCCCGTTCCCCGCGTTCCGCAAAACAGATACGCATGCGAGATATTCCCGCCGCGGATGGAGCCTTCAAGCACTCCAACAATATGATCTTGCCCGAGCACTTCTTTAAAGTTCTTCGGGCGATATTTTCGATAGAGGGCTATCTCTGACATGCGGACATTGTAGCACAAGTCTGTGCCATCACAAAAAAATAAAAACGATCCCGCTTTGTAAGAACCTGTTCAGAATCTCATGCCCTGTCGAAACGCCGGAATTTCCTGATGAAAATGGCGAATCTTGAGGAATTGTATCGGGATACATTGACGAAAGATTCACGATTTTCAGCGGAAATTCCGGCGTTTCGGCGGACAAGCACAAAAAACCTATATTTTTCGTATTTTTTGGCGGTGAGATTCTGAACGGGTTCTAAGGATCGTTTTTTATTTCTTATTCGGAGACCGATGCTTTCGCCTTTTTTGCCGACGCTTTTTTCTTCTTTGGTTTCGGCGCGGCGTCTTTCATAATGTTCTTCCAGTGTTTTTTCAAATCTTTCACCAATTCATCGACTTCAGCCTGCTCAACGCCCTTCACTTTACTGTATTTCTGAACGACTCCGTCGATCAGCGCGTGATACGATGCCTCGTCCATTTCCTTCATCTTTTCGATTTTTTCGATTGCTTCGCCTTTCGCTTTTACGATCCAGCCTTTGAGCTTCTTCCTGTTCGCCGTCGCATTCTTTCCGTACAAAAAATACGTGCCCGCAATCCCCGCAATAACTCCTGCCGCGAGCGGCAATCCTGCGCCAACTCCGCTTGTTTTCTTTTGTGCTGTCATAGTTTTATGTAATAAATCTGTTAATTATTAATTATATCTTCTGCCGCTTTTTTGACCTTGCGCGCACGTTTTTCGGTAGCCGACTTTTTTCTCCGAAACGCCTCGCGAAGAGGCTTGAGCCCGAACTGATTTTCGCGAAGCATCGCACGGAACGCCGCAATGTCGGAAGCAAACCCCTCCGCCTCTCCCTTCGCCTTCTCCGCGATCTCCCGCACGCTTCGCGTCACCCGGAGCACATTGAGAAGGATCATCACCACAAACACCGTTATCACCAGCACGCATACCGTAGTGATAAAAAAGAAAATATCCGACTTTACAATGCTTTCCATACCTCTATTATATACCACGTTTCTTCTGTTGCAAATTTTAGGGGACTTCCACAAATAACTTCCCCGTCTCGCTTCCATATTTCCGCAATCTTTCATTTTTTCTCAATCACAAATCTTTCACCGTAGCTCGCTACGCCTCAAGATTTCCTCAATCAAAAAAACGAAATCTTACGAAAATCTGAAACCGAACCTGAGGAAGTTATTTGTGGAAGTCCCCTAACAGTGGGTATTTCCGAACGAGAAAAAATATGCAATTATACAGGTATGCCGAACATCGAAGAACTCATCGCCGCGACCAAATCCCCTACTGAGGAAGAAAAGGCGCTGATTAAAAAAGCGTATGCTTTTTCCGAGCGTGCGCACTCCCCGCAAAAGCGCTTTTCCGGAGAGCCGTATTTCAACCATTGCTTCGCCGTCTCCATGAAGCTTGCCGAAATCCACATGGACGCGCAGATGGTTGTGGCGGGGCTTCTTCATGACACCCTCGAAGATGCCGGGGTCACTTCCGCCGAGCTTGAAAAAGAATTTGGAAAAGAGATTGTGTTCCTTGTGGAAGGCGTGACGAAGCTCGGGAAGCTCAAATACCGCGGCGCACAAAGACACGTCGAGAGCCTGCGCAAGCTCTTCATCGCCATGACGCGCGACATCCGCGTGCTCATCATCAAATTCGCCGACCGCCTCCACAACGTGAGCACCTTGGAACACGTGCGCCCGGACAAGCAAAAACGCATCGCGCTTGAGACGCTTGAGATTTACGCGCCGCTCGCCAATCGCCTCGGCATGGGGCGCATCCGCTACGAGCTTGAAGAATACTCTTTTCCCTATGCCTATCCTGAAGAATACAAAAAAGTGAAGCTCCTGCTCCACGAACGGGAAAAAGAAAGCGAGGAAGAGCTGGAAAAATTTTACCGCGCCGTCAAAAAAGAGCTCGCCGCCGCCGGATACAAAAACGCGAAAACCTCTTCCCGCGCAAAAGGCACATACAGTCTGTACAAAAAACTGCTCTCAAAAAATATGGACGTGTCGAAAGTCTACGACATCCTCGCGGTGCGCGTGATCGTCCCGACCGTGGCGGACTGCTACGGCGTGCTCGGGATTATCCACAGCCACTGGCGCCCGCTTCCCGGACGCATCAAAGACTACATCGCGTTCCCAAAACCGAACGGCTATCAGAGCCTCCACACCACCGTTTTCACCGGCGACGGCGGGATCATTGAGATCCAAGTCCGCACGGAGAGCATGCACGAAGAAGCCGAATACGGTATCGCCTCGCACCTCGGGTACAAAGAAGGCATCAACAAAGACAAAAAGAAACTCGAACACGTGAGTAAAAAATACGAGTGGTTCAAGCAGCTCGTCGAGTGGCAAAAAGGCGTTTCCGAAACCGGAGAATTCATGGAACACCTCAAAATGGATTTCTTTGAGAATCGCGTCTTTGTCTTCACTCCGAAAGGAGACGTTATCGATTTGCCGCAAGGATCAAGCCCGATAGACTTTGCCTACGCCATTCACTCCGACATCGGCGATCGCACGGCAGGCGCGAAAGTGAACGGCAAATTCGTCGCCCTCGACACCGTGCTTAAAAATGGCGATATCGTCATCATAGAAACCAAAAAGAGCGCCGCCCCGACCAGAAAGTGGATTGATTACGCCAAAACCACCCTCGCCAAGCGGCATATTAGAAACATGCTTGCGGAAAAAAATGGGAAGAAGTAGCGATCGAAACGGTAACATCTGTACTACGCGAGTCGTAATTTTAGCGCCCGCACGCGGATTTTTCTGTTTCCATATTAGCTCAAAACATCTCTTAATACGTTATAAAAATTCTTAAAGCTGGCTGCTTTTGGCTGAGACGCAAGACTGTCAAATTGTGTTTTGTTTATATTGCTGATTAAACTTTCCAAAGTGGTTTTCTTTTTGTCATACGTCCTTCCTACCAACTTATAAATCTGGTCCAAATTTTTAGAAGGTTTGTAAAAATATGATTCCGGATCGATTCCAGATAAGTCAAAAAGTAACTCCTTCAGTATAAAGTTGTTTGTCAGTGTAGTGTCAAGGTTTTCAAAAATATCATCAACCGCCAAAATCCACGCCTCTATTTCCATTATTGAAAAGTGTAATTCAATCCTTTCTGGATTTACCATCTGTTTAATTTCTTTAGCTTGAAGCTGCCTCATTTTCTCAATCAATACAGTATCGATATTCCCGTCAGAATGCGCAGTTGCTTGATTTTCATACGCCTCGGAATATGCGTCCCTTAAACCTAAAACGAAAACCGCTCCTTTTTCAAAAAGAGTTTTTTCTCGTTTCCGTATGGCACCCAACACCGCTTCGTCTCCACCGCAGATATAAATCTGCACTAAAATTGTTGCAGCGGGGTTCTCGTAACCATACGACGAACTTGAGCGAGAATTCAAATGCTGAAGAGTAATCTTCAGCAGGTTTAAATCAAAGCAACTCATCAAGAGTTGTCTTACAAAAATTGCCTCAGTCTGACCCTCAACAAATAATACTATTTTTCTCATGAGCTCCGCTTGTTTAGATAACTTGAAGAAAGCAAGTCAAAATTGTTCAGTCCAGTAAGCTCGAACTCGTCAAAAATTTCTTTGCTATTTTCATAATTCAGGGCAAACACTTTCGTTCCATCTCTTTCTAGAATATTCCAATTTTTTATATCTACTACATTCATGAGCAACTCATGGTTAGAAGTCGCCACAAACTGAATATTATCGCAATCCATTTTATTAAATATAATCTTTGCTAACCCTCTCGCTCTTTCATAATCTAACCCTTCGCCAAAATCATCAACGAGTACGAGATGTTTTTGTCCTTTTTCTTCGTCCAGCAAGTATTGAACGAGCACCAGTAAAGCAAAAGCTCTCATCATTCCATTTGAAAGTCCAGTTTGCTGAATCGGATACCTTACTCCTTTTTCCTTAATAGAAATGAGTTTTAACCCAAGGGGCGTATTACCGACTTTTGCAAGAGTTGCTTCTTCTGCGTCGTATCCGATTGAATTAAAATCTTTTATCACTTCTTGGATAGATTCGGGGCTTAGTTTGTCGAACATAAATGGAGCCATGTTCAGGCTTTGCATTACTCCTGTATGAGAAGAGGGGATTTCCAACAAACTCGGGTCGTAGTTTGCAAATTTATATCCTCTTACGGTTGACGCCCACACATACAAATCTTCAAAAAATGGATATTCTACTTTATCCCTCCGTACGTGGAGGACGAGCTTATCGTCCGGCGGCTGAATTGTGATATTGCCCGTTGTAGCAGACATAAGAATTGTCTCTTTTGTGTTTCTTTTAAGCTTTATTTCTCCATCAACAACAATGAGTTCTTTTGTTATCTTCCCAAGGCTAATCTCCAAATTATATTTGAGCTCCTTTTTATCATCCATTACAAAAACCGCTTCGAAATAACTATTTTGAACATTCCTGGTGGAATTAATTATTAATGCAAGACCTTGCATTAAATTTAACGTTCTTGTCTTTCCAGAAGCGTTTTTCCCAACTATCAGATTAGTAGCACCCAAGACAAGTCCGCCTAACTCCCAGTAATTATTTTTTTGGTCTTCGGGGGAAAATTCTTTATAATTAATTTTTTTGAGTATCATACACCCGCTTTGTGAAGTTACTAAACTATACTACGAAAATTCTGTTTTGAAATGCAATAAAGAAACAATAACGTAAAAATGCTGATTTCGCAAACACTTTTTTGTTTATAAAATAGTTTCTATTTTATAAACCCCCATAGGTGCGAAAATAACAGGCGGCTCGCATGGTAGAACTTTCAGGTTTGGATGAGATACGACGGTTTTGGTCGAGGAGCGCAAGTAGCCGTATATCAATACAGTGAACGCGCACCACAGACCGAAACCTAGTATATCGCCAAACCTGAAAGTTCTACTTCTTCCCTTTTTTCCAAGAATACTCCATCAACCCCTTCTTCGCCGCCGCCTGCTCCGCTTCCTGTTTTGAACGCCCGACGCCGTCGGCGATCATTTCTTTGCCGAGATATACGCCGACGCGGAATTGTTTGTCGTGATCAGGACCTATCTCTTCCTTTACCTGATAGGTTGGAGTAATGCCGTACACGTCCTGAGCTTTTTCCTGGAACGAGCTTTTTGCGTCTTGCCAGAGTCCTTTTTCAACAATCTCATCTATGAGAGGAAGTACATTTTTTGCGATGAATTGCTCCGCCACCTCGTACCCTTGGTCAAGATAGATGGCGCCGAGCACCGCTTCAATGGTATTCGCGAGAATATACTGCCGCGCCTTGCCTTTGTCTTTCGCTTCGCCTTTCGAAAGCAAAAGGTAATCGCCTAAAGAAAGTTTGAGCGCGACATCCGAAAGAGTGTTTGCATTCACGAGCCCCGAGCGATAGGCGGTGAGGTCTCCTTCCGTTTCCTCCGGGTATTTGCGATAAAGATAATCGGTGGCGACGAGCTCAAGCACGGCATCGCCCAAAAACTCAAGGCGCTCGTTGTGAGCGAGCCCTTTTTCTTTTGATTCATTTAAAAACGAGCGGTGAGTGCACGCCTCTCGCAGAAGCTTCTTATTGTTAAAAACGATTCCGGTGGCTCCTTCAAATTTAGAAAAATCTGGTTTCATATATAAATTATTTTTCGGACAGTATCTGCACGCCTTTGGTGATTACCGGCATTATGTCGTCGTAAAAATTGAGTTCGAGTATGTCTTCGAGCTTAAACCATCTGGCATCATCAAGTCCGCCGCTTTCGCCGAGAGTGAGATCCTGATACGGCGCTTCGGCTAAAAAGTACGTCACTCGCTTGCGTATCTTCCCCTTCTCCGGGTCGCTCGCGATATATTCGTTGTTGCCAAGCTCCCCGCCTACCGCGACCGGAAGTCCCAGCTCTTCCTGTACTTTCCTGAAGACGCCGTCTTCAAGGGTCTCTTCTTCTTTCAGATGCCCTTTCGAGAGCGTCCAGTGTCCGAAAATGTCGTGGAGAAGGGCAAGGTGGATATCGTCCTCATGCTTGGCATACACCACGGCACCAACAAGATTTTCGATCGGCGCTTTTGAAATGTCGTGATTCTTTTTTTGTTTTGCAATGTCGTCTTTTCCCGGTTCGCCGAGTTCTTTATACACGGCGCCTAAAACGCCGTTCACAAATTTTCCGCTCGTCTCTCCGCCGAACGTTTTTGCAAGTTCTATAGATTCATTGATGGCGACCTTCGGGGGAACGTCGCTCTTGTCGGAGAATAAAAGCTCAAAAAGACCGATGCGCAAGATGTTTCGATCAACAATGGAAATTCGTTCGATCGGCCATTCAGGCGCCGCCTTCTCGATAATAGAGTCGATAACCTGGCTTTTTTTGATCACCCCTTCAGTAAGATTTTTTATAAACGAAAAATCCGAAAGACCGGGCGCGAACTCATTGGTGTCGCGTTCCACAATCTCTCCTATCGTCGAATCGTTCTTACCGCGAAAATCCCATTCGAATAGGGATTGAAGGACGATTGACCTTGAAAGGTGCCTATTTGCCATATTGTAAGATACAAATAAAAACTCTCCCGGAAAAACACTCTTTATGCTTTAGGCGCTGTAACTATTTTGCTTCAGCCTTCTTTGCAGTCTTCTTCTCTCGCTTCTTATCGTTCTTTTTTGCCGTATCAAGAACCTGCTTTCCGCGATATGTACCGCACACGGCGCAGGCGCGGTGCTTCAAATGCTCGCTTTTACACTTTGCGCAGATGCTCAAACGAGGACCCTTCACCGCATGATGAGAGCGTCTGTTTGCCGTATGAGCTCGCGTATGTCGCATTCGGACTACCATAATACCATTTAATATAGCTTAAGTTAGAAAAATATGCAAGTGCTCGCAAAAAGTGCTCGCAAAAATTCGAAATCCGAAGCACGAAATCCGAAACAAATTCAAATGATGAAAATTTAAAATTAAAAACGTTCCGTCTGTGTTTCGTGTTTTAGTGTTTAAAATTTGAATTTTAGTATTGTTTTGGCAAAGGTCTTATTGCGTGCTTCGGACTTCGAATTTAGCCAAGAAACTCTTCCGATGCACTTTCTCTAAAACTCCGTGGCGCGCGATGGCGATATAATGCGCCGCCGTCCCATACCCCTTATGCTTTTCAAAACCGTACACCGGGTGTTGTTTTGCAAGCCGTATCATCATCCTGTCGCGCAAAACCTTCGCCGCGATAGACGCAAGCGATACGACCGGCTCTTTCTCGTCGCCTTTGATGATCGTCTCCTGAAAAATATATTCTGCCGGTGCGTACAATCCTCCATCGAGAAGTACGAGGGTGTGTTCCGGCGGGCATGCAAGTTTTTCAAGAGATAAAGCAATGGCGTGTTTGAGGGCAAACGAGAGTCCGCGCCGATCTATCATTCCGGAACTTGCAAACGAAACGGCAAAAGAAAAATTGCCGAGCTCTTTTTCGCAAAGCATTTTTGCGTACCACTCTTCCCTCTTCTTTTCCGAAAGCTGTTTTGAGTCTTTTACGCCCGCAGAGAAGTTTTTGAAGCCGCAGAAGTCAGCCCGCGCGCAAAATGCCCCCACAGCAACCGGTCCCGCAAGCGGTCCGCGACCGGCTTCGTCGATGCCGACAATATAGCGAAAATTTTCTCGTGTCTTCATGTTCTGTATATCATACAGAAAAAACGCGCAACAAAGAACCGCCCCTTGAGAGGGGCGGTTTCCTTCACTTTTTTACTGCCCGCCCCAGCGATTCTGTAGGTGTCACTGGTGTTGGTTCCAGTGCTGCATCTGGTGGCGTTGTTGTTGGTTCCAGTGCTGCATCTGGTGGCGTTGTCCATAACCATAAGACGGAAATGAATATGAAGGGGAATAGTGTCCCCTTTCTCCATAATATCCGTACCCGCCCGGAGGTCCTACATAGACCTGGAGTGGGTCCACACGTACTCCACCGTAAGGTGTGGGGCTGACAGCACAGCCCCACAACGCTAAAACCACAGTGGCAAGCAGTAAGATTTTTCTTAAAATGTTCATATGCCCTCCTCAGGCAAGTTGTTGAAAGAAATTCGAATCTAATTTTAAGTTTACACTATAACTTTTATTTTGTCAAGTGCCCCGCAAAAAAATCCTTCGCGCTTCGGCGCGAAGGATTCAACAAAGACCTAAAGAAAGCCGTTTTTACCAGCACCGTCTTTCCCAATGCGGAGGGTGATACCCGCCGTACGGACCCCACCACCCAGGAACTAAGACCCAGTTGCAAGGCGGTGGGGGTGCGTAGTATCGCGGAGGTGCATAATACCGTGGCGGTGGGACCCATCTATGATGCTGCCAGCCACCGTGATAATCGTGGTGCTGATTCCAGTCATGATGATGACCATGATGACCATGGTGGTGCGCAAACCCCGGCGCGGAAAATAAAAACAATGCCAAAAAACCAAATAAATACTTTTTCATAGGACACCTCAAGAAGTTAAATACCCAATATACATAATACTCCATAATATAGGAATTGTCAATATACTCAGCGCCTCGCTTATTGATATAATGTTTGTCATGCCGGAAGAAAAAATTCCTCAAAAAAAGTTCGTCCACCTGCACACGCACACGCACTATTCCCTGCTTGACGGAATGTCGAAGGTTGAAGACCTGGTCGCTGTCGCAAAAAAAGACGGGATGCCCGCGATCGCCATTACCGACCACGGCAACATGTACGGCGCAATCGAATTTTACAAAGCCTGCAAAAAAGCCGGGGTTAAACCCATTATCGGCGTCGAAGCATATATCTCCAACCGCAGGCGGTTCGACAAAGAAGCGAATATCGACAACAAACGCTATCACTTGATCCTGCTCGCAAAGAATCTCACGGGGTACAAAAATCTCATCAAGATGGTGACGCTTGCCCATCTTGAAGGATACTATTACAAACCGCGCATGGACAAAGACCTGCTCCGCGAGCACGCCGAGGGGCTCATCTGTTTATCGGGCTGTTTCGGTTCGGAGCTTGCCCGCGCGATTCGCAGCCAGGATCGTGAAAAATCAATCGCGGTCATTCGCGAACATCAAGATATTTTCGGCGCGGAAAATTACTTCCTTGAAATCCAAAACCGCCCGAATATTCCGGGTCACGACGAATTTGAGAAAGAAATCATTTCACTCGGTCGCGAACTCGATGTCCCCATCGTCGCCACGCAAGACTCCCACCGAACGCATGAAGACGACAAAAAAGCGCACGTCACACTGCTTGCGGTACAAGCGGGAGACTCCGGCGACGATCTCCAAAAAACGTTTGCCGCGGATGATTATTCTTTCATCACGACCGAAAAAGCATACGAGTATTTCAAAGACATTCCCGAAGCGGTGGAAAATACTTCGCGCATCGCCGATATGTGCGACATTGATATTGAGCTCGGCTCGTGGGTGTTTCCCGATCTCAAACTTCAAAACGGCGCGACGTACAATGACGAACTGAAACGCTTGGCATACGAAGGCATTGCGAAGCACGACCTTGCCGAAACACCAGAACTTATCAACCGCCTGGAATACGAACTCAAAGTCATCCGCGATAAGGGCTACTCGCCCTACTTTCTCGTGGTGGGAGATTTGCTCCGGTATGCGAACGAGAACGGCATTCTCACAAACATCCGGGGGTCGGTCGCCGGTTCTCTCACGACATATCTTCTGGATATTACGCTCGTCAATCCGCTTGAATACAAACTGCCTTTTGAGCG
>CAYRXD010000054.1:0-9867 GCA_964428135.1 uncultured Candidatus Saccharibacteria bacterium
TGTGATTGAGAAAAAATGAAAGATTGCGGAAATATGGAAGCGAAATGGTGAAGTTATTTTGAATAGGTGCCTTAGAGCGATATGGGATCATGCAAAGCGATGTTTTACACCCGGTTTTTTTCGTGGTTTCCCCCTGTGGATAACTGCCCTCGTCTTTTGAAAATACCCCGAGTTTCTGTCGGGGTTCAAGAAATTTTTATTTTTTCACTCTATGATACAATGAAGAGTGTATTTAGCAGGTTAACGAAATAAAAATATGAACGACGAAAAAAATTGTCCGTGCGGAGGATGCGGGGAGGGGGCTTGTGGCTCTGATGAGTCTCTTGAGTCTTTCTTTAATGCAGAGATAGGCGCAAGAGTTCCGCCATATTCCCTACGCGTGTATCACAATGAAGAAGATAAAACCATAGACCTTGAAGATTTCAGAGACAAATGGCTGATACTGTTCTTCTATCCTGCAGACTTCACCTTCATCTGTCCGACTGAACTTGAAGAAATGGCGGATAAATATGCAGACTTCAGAAACATCGGCGTTGAGATTGTTTCGGTGAGTACAGATACGGTTTTCACGCACAAAGCATGGCATGACACCTCTCCGGCAATCAAAAAAGTACAGTTTCCTATGGCGGCTGACCCGAGCGGCGAACTCTGCCGAATGTTCAACACGTATATTGAGGACGGAGAAGATGCGGGGCTTTCGCTTCGCGCAAGCATCGTTATTGATCCGAAAGGCGTTATCAGAGCGATGGAGGTGAACGACAACAGCATCGGCAGGAGCGCCAAAGAACTCTTCCGAAAGGTCCAGGCGGCGAAATTCGTGTACGAACACGGCGGGAAAGAGGTTTGTCCCGCGGCTTGGGAGCCGGGCGGCGATACGCTCACTCCGGGGCTTGATCTTGTCGGGAAAATTTAGATTATTTCAAAAAGATTAATTGTACTTTAAGTGCCATGCCAAAAATCACTCAAATCAAAAAAAGAAACGGTACGCTGGTTCCTTTTGCCGCCGATAAGATAGTTATCGCCATGCAAAAGGCGTTCCGGGAAGCGAACACCGAAATCACCGAGAGCAAACTTCGGGACATTACTGATAGCGTGGTGCTTTTTATGGAGGAAAGCTTCACTGGCGAAAAAATTCCAAGCGTTGAAGATGTGCAGGACCTCGTAGAAAAAGCGATCATGAAAGACGGGTATTTTGAAGTGGCAAAGGCATACATTTTGTATCGCTACGAGCACGCCAAGATCCGCGCGAAAGAGAAAGAGGAGGTCTTGCAAAAGATTGAAGAGAACGCGCTTTTCGTCATCAAACGTTCCGGCAAGAAAGAACGATTTTCTCTCGAGAAGCTCAAGAAATCTCTCATCCATGCCGTGAAAGAGCTTCCGGAAGAAATGCGCGAGCCAGTGGATGTGGAAGCGGTGGCGAAACAGTGCCAGAATGAAATTTACGACGGCATGAAAACCGAAGAGCTTGTGCGGGCGGTTATTATGGTGGTGCGCTCCATGATCGAAGTTGATCCGGCGTACTCCAAGTTTGCCGCGCGGCTGCTTCTGGGAATAGCGTATAAAGAGGTGATCGGGCGCGACGCTATCGAGTATTCAAAACTGGAGGACCAGCATCGAAAAGCCTTTATTGCAAACCTGAAGCGCGGGGTGGAGCTTGAGCGCCTCGATAAACGGCTTCTTGATTTTGATCTTGAACGGCTTTCCAAATACATTTCTCTTGAGCGTGATGGATTGTTCGCTTATCTCGGATTACAGACTTTATATGATCGCTATTTTGTCCGTGATCATGAAGAAAAGAAAGTCCTTGAAACGCCGCAGATGTTTTGGATGCGTGTTGCTATGGGCACAGCATTGAATGAAAAAAAAGAAGATCAGTCGAAATGGACGGAAGAGTTTTATGACATCATGTCCAAATTCCTCTATACGCCTTCAACCCCGACACTCTTCCATGCCGGCACGACCAAGCCGCAGCTTTCTTCCTGCTACTTGAACACCGTTCCGGACTCGCTCGATGGTATCTTCAAAAATTACGCTGACAACGCGCAGCTATCCAAATGGTCCGGCGGGCTTGGTACGGACTGGACGAACATCCGCGGTACCGGTTCGTTCATCAAAGGCACGGGCGTGGAAAGCCAGGGGGTTATTCCATTCTTGAAGATCGCCAATGATGTGACAGTCGCCATCAACAGAAGCGGGAGGCGGCGAGGAGCGGCGTGCGTGTATCTCGAAACATGGCACTACGACATTCTTGATTTTCTTGAGCTTCGCAAAAACACGGGCGACGAGAGGCGCCGGACGCATGACATGGATACCGCAAACTGGATTCCGGATCTCTTTATGAAGCGCGTGCGCGACGGAGGCGAGTGGACGCTCTTCTCTCCCGAGGAAACGCCGGAATTGCATCATATTTACGGTCAGGCGTTTGAAGATAAATACGCTGAATATGAAAAGAAAGCAGACGCAGGCGAAATAACGCTCTTCAAACGAATGCCGGCAAGCGATCTCTGGAAGAAAATGCTCGCCATGCTTTTTGAGACCGGACATCCGTGGATCACATGGAAAGACCCTTCCAATGTGCGCTCTCCGCAGGATCATATTGGCGTGGTTCATAACTCCAATCTCTGTACTGAGATCACTTTGAACACATCGGAAGACGAGACTGCTGTCTGTAACCTCGGCTCGCTCAATTATGCAAAATTCGTTGTTAGCGGCGTGTTTGATAAAGCCCTGGTAGCCGTTGCAACCAAAACGGCAATGCGCATGCTTGATAACGTCATCGACATCAATTACTATCCGACCGAAGATGCTGAGCGTTCGAATATGCGGCACAGACCCGTTGGGCTTGGTGTTCGCGGACTGCATGACGCGCTCTATCTTCTCGGCATAGATTTCGACTCGCAGGCGGCGGTAGAGTTTTCCGATGAAAGCATGGAGACGGTCGCCTATTATGCCGTCCTCACTTCATCCGAACTTGCAAAAGAACGCGGTGCTTATAAAACTTTCAAGGGTTCAAAGTGGGACAGAGGAATTTTACCTCAAGATACGATTGATTTGCTCGCGAAAGAACGCGGAGAAGAGATACCGCTTCCGCGCGGAGGCAAGCTCGACTGGACACCTGTGCGCGAACATATCAAAAAGCACGGCATGCGCAACTCCAACTGCATGGCGATAGCGCCGACGGCGACCACCGCGAATATCGTGGGGTGTATCCCGACCACCGAACCGATCTACAAAAACGTGTACGTGAAGTCGAATCAAGCCGGAGACTTCGTGGTTCTGAATGATTATCTTGTAAACGAACTGAAGACTCTGGGGCTCTGGAACAAAGGCATGCTCAACAAAATGAAATACTATGACGGAAGCATTCAGCAGATTTCCGAGATACCGGCACGAATCAAAGCGAAATACAAAGAGGTGTTCGAGATCGATCCGAAATGGCTTATAGACGCCGCAGCCCGCCGCGCGAAGTGGATTGATCAGTCTCAGTCGCTCAACATTTTCTTCTCCGGCACATCGGGACGCGAACTTTCCGAAGTCTATTTCTATGCCTGGAAAATGGGGCTCAAGACCACGTATTACCTCCGCACTCTTGCCGCATCCCAGGTGGAGAAGTCCACCGTCGCCACGGCGGAATTCGGTTCGACCCACATCCGTTCGACCTTTGTTATGAAAGAAGCGGAGAAAATCGAAGAATCCATTGCTCCTGAAGAGATCCCGCCGGTGATCGAGTCAAAAGCCGTTTCCGAAGAATACCTGGCGAAAGTGCGGGCGGGGGAGGCGGTGGGAATCTGCGAGTCTTGCGAAGGATAGAGAAATGTCCGAGCCGTTATTTTTGCACCCTTTGCAATATTTTTTTGAAGGCGGTCTTAGGGCAGTAGGCTTCTACAGCCACGGCAACACGCCTTCAAAAAATCTTGCAAATTGCATCGAAAATCCCCGTCTCGTGCGTGTTGTTAGTGTTCTGTGGTTTGGCGATGGGTTCAGGCTTGGTAAATTGTAAACTCTGAAATTTCAGTAATGCTTTAGGAAATTAACTAAAAATTGCAAAACTATGGAACCCGTACACAAGCTTTGCATAGATGAAATCCTTGCGGACTTAGTAACTTATTTACACCCCAATCTTTTGCAGGAGGAATATCAAGGTTTATTAGATATTTCGAAAACCAAAAAAGAAAACCTAAAAAAATATTACCAACTAATCTCTAACATTCGGTATGTTTTCCAGAAAACTCTGAAATATCATTACTATTTTGCAGAATTTTATCCCCCCTGCTGACAAAATCGAAAAAATTGAAGCGTTAAATCATCATATCCATTCATATCTTGAAGATATGGATATACTAAAGAATAAAATTGAGGTTTTTCTTGGTGAGGCAAAAAATTGATATTAAAAAAATGCCACCAATAAAGATGAAGTTACTACTTTCTTTAAGGTCGGGGTGGAGACAACGAGAACAGTTTTTGGTAATGTATCAAAACACAGGAACCCTCATCATCATGCGGGGATGAGATTTTTTGACGAAGAGTTGCTCAAGGCAGAAAATGCTCATAACGAGATTGAAATGTTCTCAAATCCAGTATTTGATGCAATACTAAATCCATCCCATAAGCTGGAATTCATGGCCAAGTTGAAGAAGGAAAAAAAAGAATCTTTTGAAATTGCAAAAACTCGTTGGGTGGCAATGGCACAAAAAAATATCAAGCCTTAAAAGAAACTCTTGAGAAATACTAACTTTATGATAATCAAAAAGAAAAAAATAAATACTCCCATTGATGTTGAGGAAATGGGACTGGAAGCTCTTGTGCAGACACGCGATAAAAAAGGAGCTCATTTCGTATCTCATAAACAAGCATGGGCTTAACCTGTTCATGAAAAACTTTTTCAGTCAAGTTGCCCTCACAAACAATTGCGAGTAAAATGGAATGATAAGAAAAATAATTTTTTACTCTCTATGAATGACGAGAAAAAACCGATGACATTAGAAGATTTTGCACAAGAAATGCGCGCGGGGTTTATGGGTATGCAAGAACAATTCAGTGGTGTACAGCAGCAATTCAGTGACGTACGTCAACAATTTACGGGGCAAAAGCAATATATGCAGGAAGGATTTGAAACCCTGAGTGCTAAAATAGATGTGATTGATGAAAATAAACCGGATAAGGGGGATGTTAATATGAAGCTTGAGAAAATAACGGAAGTTATTAACGAAAGAACTTTTACTCCTGATGAAAAGGCAAGTCTACTTGCCACTGCTCGCTTTATAGACAAGCGTCTTGAGGAAGAAACACGGGGAGAAAACAACATCCCGCTTACTCGCCCCGAATATGATGCTGTTATTGAAGAAGTCGACTTACCAAACAGATTTATCGACGGACTAAAAGCACAACAAGCATAAAAACTTTTGTGAACCAGATTTTATATGCAAAGCATATAATTTCATCGCTCGGGAAAAGTAAGAGCAAGCTCTAACTTTCTCCCTCGCTCAAAATTATAAACTTTTAACTTTCAACCTCGTATGCCCATCCAAATCGGAGCCAAGCCGGTAGATATCAATAAGCGCCGCGTCATTAACGGCGGCGATGCCGATGTGATGCAGCTTTACCCTATGCGCCATAAATTTGCGTGGGAAGCGTACAATGTCGGAAATTCCAATCACTGGCTTCCGACCGAGATCGGCATGCAAAAAGACATCGAGCAGTGGCGCTCGCCGACGGCGCTCACCAAAGACGAACGGCAGGCATTTGAGACCGTGCTCGGATTTTTTACCACGGCGGACTCCATGGCGGCAAATAATGTTGTTCTCGGTCTTTACAAGCATGTTACTTCGCCGGAAGTGCGGATGTATCTTCTGCGGCAAGGATATGAAGAAGCGATACATACGCATGCATACCAATACATCGTTGAATCCCTTGCGATGGACGAGAGCAAAATTTTTAATATGTATCGCGAAATTGAAGCGATTTATAACAAAGACAATCTCGTTCTGACGCTTAACGAGGGAATTTTCGACCCCGCATTCAAAACCGGTACGTTTGAAAACGATCAAAAATTCCTTGAAAACTGGGCGGTCTTCGCGCTCATCATGGAAGGTATTTTCTTTTACAGCTCATTTGCCGTCATGTTCGGTTTTCAGCGGCAGAACAAGCTCGTCGGTTCCGCCGAACAGATCCAGTACATCATGCGCGATGAGTCCCAGCATCTGAACTTCGGCATCAACATCGTCAACTCCATCAAAGAAGAACAGCCGGAACTCTGGACCAAAGAGTTTCAGCAGCATATCGTGGATCTCATCCGTCGAGCCGTCGTTTTGGAATACACTTTCGCGCAAGAAGTCTTCCCAAAAGGCATATTCGGGATGAACGCCGCCGGCTTCAAACAATACATCGAACACATCGCCGATCGCCGCCTTGAGCGCGTCGGACTCCCAACGCAGTATAACGTCGAAAATCCATTCCCGTGGATGTCCGAAGCGATTGATCTTTCCAAAGAAAAGAACTTTTTTGAAACGCGCGTGACGGAGTATAAGATCGGCGGGCAGCTCGAATGGTAAACAGAAAAAACCGCCCGATACTGGGGCGGTTTTGGCATTACAGCCGGTACAAAAGCGGGATACCCGTAACGAGCGTTCCGACAAGCAGGGGGAGCAATCCTCGATAGATGAGCTTTCCGTGCAAATTCGGGTGTTTTAATCCGGTGTATTTGAAGCGGATGAGCCCAAACAGGGTAAAGCAGGGAATTGCGAAAACCGAGAGGTGAACCCAAAAAAGGGAATCATACGCGGGTTTGCCAATGAATCGTATGACCAGCTCGACCAGAACGACGGCAAGAACCGCTATCAAAAAAGCGCGCTTGGCATATTTTTGGTGTATGGCAAGATATCGGAATTTCATGGAATTATGGAGCGTGCTCATTCCGTTTGAAATACCGAAAATTCGTCTGCCGTATTCGCCAGCCCAATACAGATGATAGACCAGCAAGGCCAAGATAACCGCAATGGTTACTTTTGAAATGAACAGCGCAGATATTTCGGAGAACAGTATATTCATGGTATTTTTACCTCGTAAGTCAATACTTGGTACAGTATGGGTAAGTATAGACATACTGTCAAGCAAGAAAACAAAAATAACCGCGCCGTCCGGTGAGGAAGCGCGGTTGGTTGAGCTAATCATCCCAGTTCAGTTATAATCAGAGACCTTCAGGGGACGACGGTGCCTGGATCTACCCCAACGACCGTATCTTCGACGGGTGTTGTATTACCCATAGCTTGAGTGGCGGCAGCTTTTGCTTCGTCCAAGCTGATGACATGGTCATTGGAAAACACCCCTAACGCAATGGCTAAGACCATTACTGCGGTTGTCACCATCCCGTATCTTACAGGAAGCTTTTGAAGTACGAGCAACCCAAAAAATGTTGCCGCGCCACCACCGATAGCCCAGAGGATATTGGCGTGGTTAGCGACAATGGTCGCTAACCCGAAAAAACCAGCGAGAATCAACTCGCTTTTTGTGAATGAAAAGTTTTTCATTTCCTTCTCCTACTAATTGAGTTAAAACGAGCGAGGATGAATATTCACCCTTTCACTTCCTTTGTATCATACAATGCCGGAGCGTGTCAATACCCGCGGAATCAGGGCTGTTCAACCCTATCTTTTCTTCGCCCGGCGATGGCATAAGCATGGTAGGGTTGAACAGCCCTGCCGCGGAATTGCAGGATACCCCATTGGTTTTCCCCAGTATTTTCTTCATTTCGCGGCACAGACAGAGTACAATTACGCTATGACCACAAAAAACGTATATTTCATTAGCGCCCTTATTTTTTTTCTCGGTTTCGTCGCGGGGGGTTTTGTTTTTTCAGATTGGCATATTTTACCTTCCGGTCAAAATGACGGAGGGCAGATAGCGTGTCCGCAAGATGCCAAACTTTGCCCCGACGGGTCGGCGGTCGGCAGAACGGGTCCGAACTGCGAGTTTGCGGAATGTCCAAGCACCCCAGGAGGACAAGGGGAGAACTGTGTATCGGACGAGGACTGCCCGTATGGAATGAGCTGTATCGACCTTTCCCAGTACCCGGTCGGGCGGGAAGGAGCGCCGTCAAACTTTCGATGCTGGAACGATCAAAGTCCTTTGCCGATATGTCTTTCAGGCGATAGTAAAATATCAACCCCGAGAGGAGAGACGCTCGTGAAAGACCTGAAGCCCGGAATGAGCGTGTGGACGGTGGATAGGAATGGAAAGGCGATGAAAGGCATAGTGCTTCGTGCCGGCAAAACCCCCGCTCCCCTGTGGCACCAAGTCGTCCATTTACAACTTTCCGACGGACGCCGGCTGTTTGTGTCGCCTGGACACAGAGTCGCGGACGGAAGACGAGCGGGCGACGTTAAAGCGGGGGATACTTTAGAAGGGATATTTGTTGCCAGCGCAAATCTTATACCCTACGATCAAAAGTATACCTACGACATTCTTCCATCGGGAGATACCGGAATGTATTTTGCGAACGGGATTTTGCTTCGGAGCACTCTCCAATAAAAGAAAGAAGTAGTATATATCATGCGCCTGAAAAGACTCGAACTCACCGGCTTTAAATCATTCGCGCGGAAGACCGTGCTTGATTTTTCCGCGCCCGTTACCGCCATCGTCGGACCGAATGGTTCAGGGAAATCAAACATCGCGGAGGCGATGCGGTTCGTCTTGGGCGAGCAGTCCATGAAATCCATGCGCGGAAAGCGCGGAGAAGACCTCATTTTTAACGGCTCCAAAACGGCGGGGCGCTTGAATCACGCCGTTGTTGCTATTGCTTTTGATAACACCGACCGGATATTCAATATCGACTACGACGAAGTGGCGCTCTCGCGCGAAGTGTTCCGCGACGGGACGAATGAATACAAGATTAACGGCACCGCAGTCCGACTGAAAGACATCGTCGAGCTTCTTTCCGCGGCGCATATCGGCTCGTCGGCGCATCATATTATTTCGCAAGGGGAGACCGACCGGTTTCTTTTTGCGTCCATTAAAGAGCGGCGCATTATGATTGAAGACGCGCTCGGACTTCGGATTTATCAATACAAAATAACAGAGAGCCAAAAAAAGCTCGCGAAGACCGAGGAGAATGTTCGCGAGGTCGGACTTTTGCGCAAAGAACTGGCGCCGCGCATCTCTTTTCTCAAAAAACAGATGGAGCGTATTGAGCGCGTAAGGCAGCTGCGTCAAGAGCTCAAAGGAATATATTTGGAATACCTGAAAAAAGAAGAGATATATTTGGAACATCACAACAAAGTCCTTGCGGAAGAGATCAAAAAACCCCAAGAAGAACTTGCCGCGATTGACGAGCATATTCGGCAAGCGAGAGAGCACATTGCGTCCCTTGAAAGCGAACGCGGCGCGACCAATGAGATTCTTCTGCTTGAGCAGGATGTTCGTTCCGTACGCACAAAAAAAGACGAACTCTCCCGCGCACTTGGGCGTACTGAAGGAATGATTGAGTTCGAAATGCGCCGAAGAGAGAAGGCAAGAGAGAGGGAAGAGCAGGCGTCTCTCGCCGCTCTCCACCGCCCGGAAGAAACGCTTGTCGGGCTTTCTCGCGTGCGAGAGATACTTGATGTTGCAGAAGAATGGATCGAGGAAGCACTCTCGTCTGGTCACACGGAAAGGATGAGGGAAGTCTTGAAAAAAATCCGCGCGCTCCTGCGGGATTTTATCGAAGTGTCCGCGGAAAAGCCCGATGTGCCTGAAAAAAAGAAAGAAGAAGATACTGACGAAACGGAACTCGAAAAAATGAAGCTTGAAAAAGGGGAGATCGAAAATTCTCTTGTTGTCCTGCGCGAGGAAGAAAAACGGGTCGAAGATCTTTATGCAAAGATAAAAGAAGCG
>CAYRXD010000055.1:0-9276 GCA_964428135.1 uncultured Candidatus Saccharibacteria bacterium
TTTGCGTCGGAACGCAGGAGGCGTTTGGGGCTCATGTTGTATTGTATAACTCTAAAAGTCGACAGCCTACACTATTTTGTATATAATACAAAACATGATCATTACGTACTATGGTGCAGAATTTTTTAAGTTACAGTTTGGCGATACTATTATCGGTATTGACCCGATTTCCAAGGATTCCAACTACAAATCCGGACGTTTCGCCGCGGATATAGCGCTTGTGTCCGCGAAGCACAAAGATTTTTCCGGCATTGAAAGCCTCGCTTTCGGCGACAAGACTCCATTTGTGATAGACGGTCCGGGCGAGTATGAGACGAAGGGGGTTTCTGTCAGAGGATTTCTCTCGAAGACCGACTATGAAGGCGGACACGGCTTTAATACCATTTACCTTGTTTCTCTCGAAGATATGAAGCTCTGTCATTTGGGCGCGCTTTCCGGCGTTGAACTCGGAAGCGAAGTGAAAGAACAGCTGGAAGAGATTGACATTTTATTCGTGCCGGTCGGAGCGCCGGGGCTTTTGACGCCGGAACAGGCATACAAGCTGTGCGTTGAACTCGAACCGAAGATCATTATTCCCATGCACTACGGCACTGACGGAAAATCGCTCGGGGTATTTTTGAAGGAAGGAGGCGCGGAATCGGTCAAACCCCTGGAAAAACTCACTTTAAAAAAGAAGGACTTGGAAGGAAAAGAAGGGGAGATTGTGGTACTTGAATCGGCGGTATCATAAAGAGAAATTTTAATGTGGAACTTTTTAGATAAACTGCGCGCGATGCCGGAAGAAGCAAGGAAGAGGGTAGGGCTTTTTTTGTCAGCCGTGTTCACGGGGATTCTGCTTGTATCGTGGATGGTGTTTCCCGTGCCGCACTTCGGTTCTCTCACTGCGGAGGAGAAAGAAAGAAAGTCAGCTGAAAACCTGCTTGCTCCGTTTTCGGCTCTCGGGAACGAGATTGGCGTTGCTACTGACGGCATCAAAGACAGCTGGTCGTCCCTCAGCGGCACGGCATCCGTTATAAAAGCAAAAATAGAAGCGAAAAATGCCACCTCTTCGTTCTCCGCGACCACTTCCGACGAAAAAAGCACTCTTCTTTCAAAGCGCGAAACGGCAGAAACGGCGGGCGAGAGCTTGGAAACTATTGCCTCCACAACGTCAGGCGAATCCGCGCCCACTCTGTAGGACGGTAGATTTGATTTGACAAGCAAACATTACTCTGGTAACATATAAAAAATAACCGTTGTTCCTTTTAACTTTTAACTTTAACACTATGCCCCCATTTAAAAATTTCACCACCAAAGCAAAAGAAGCGATCCGCCGCGCGCACGAGCTCGCGATTGAACGCGGACAAAACCATGTCAATCCGCTCCATCTTCTGGCGGCACTCGTATTGCAAGAAGAAGGTCCGGTTATTTCGCTTCTCGACAAAATGGAAGTTGATCAGAATCTGCTCATAGATTCTCTTTTGACCGTGCTTGAGGCAACCGAGTCGGGCGGCGTCCTTTCTCCTTCCTATCAGATGTATCTCACACCGGAACTCGCTTCCGTCTTGGAAAATTCCATCAAGGTCGCGACCTCGATGAAAGACGAGTTTATTTCGACCGAGCACCTTTTTGTGTCGCTCCTCGAAATGTCGCCGCAGTCGCGCGAAATTATGGCGCGTTTTAAAGTGAACAAAGACGATGTGATGCGCACACTGCAAGACTTCAAAAGCGGGAACATCACCGATGTTCCGGGAACCAAAAAGCCGAAAGTTTTGGCGAGATACACCAGGAACATGACCAAGCTCGCGATGGAAGACAAACTCGATCCGGTCATCGGTCGCGATAACGAGATTGCGCGTATCATTCAAATACTCTCACGGCGCTCAAAGAACAATCCGATTCTGATTGGAGAAGCGGGTGTGGGAAAGACTGCGATCGTGGAAGGACTTGCTATCCGCATGGCGAAAGGCGATGTGCCGGAATCGCTGCGCAACAAAGAGCTCGTGTCGCTCGACATCGGCTCGCTCGTCGCCGGTACAAAGTATCGCGGTGAATTCGAAGAACGCCTGAAAGCGATCATGAAAGAGATCGAACGATCCGAAGGGAAAATTATTCTTTTTATCGACGAAATACACATGATCGTCGGCGCGGGCGGAAGCGGCGATGGCACTCTTGACGCTTCCAATATGCTCAAACCCGCTCTCGCTCGCGGCGAGCTCCGCGCTATCGGCGCAACGACGCTCAAAGAGTACCAGAAACATATCGAAAAAGACGCCGCGTTGACACGAAGATTCCAGCCGGTATTCGTGCCCGAGCCGACGACCGAAGATGCGGTGGCGATTTTGCGCGGACTGAAAGAAAAGTACGAACTCTATCATGGCGTCCGCATTACCGACAACGCCATTCTTGCAGCGGTCAATTTAAGCGCTCGCTACATCAGCGACCGTTTCCTCCCCGACAAAGCCGTGGACTTGATAGATGAAGCGGCGTCAATGCTGAAAATTTCTCTTGAAACGAAACCTGCCGTACTTGAAGATGCGCATCGGAAGATTTTGCGCCTGGAGATTGAAAAAGAAGCGCTCAAAAAAGAGGCATCTTCCGGCGAGGGCGAAGAAGGGAAGAATGCCGAGGCGCGCGTGAAAGATATTGATAAAGAAATCAGCGATCTCCGCGAGAAGACCCACGATGTTGAGATGCGCTGGAAGAACGAAAAAGACATCCTCACGAGCATACGCGAGATCAAAAAAGAGCTTGATACGCTCCGTCTTGAAGCGGAAGCAGCGGAAACGCAGGCGGATCTTGCAACTGTTGCCGAGATCCGTTACGGCAAGATCCCGACGCTTGAAAAAGAGCTTGCCGCAAAAAGCTTGCGGCTGAAAAAACTCAAAAGTTCTCAGCGCATTCTGAAAGAAGAGATTACCGAAGGCGAGATTGCCGATGTGGTTTCCAAATGGACGGGGATTCCGGTATCGAAAATGCTTGAAGAAGAAGCGGCGAAGCTTGCGAAGATAGAAGAAGACCTGCGAGCGCGCGTCGTCGGGCAGGTCGGAGCTATTACACGGGTTTCTGATGCCATAAAACGCTCTCGCGTCGGTATTGCCGACCCGAACCGTCCGATTGGCTCGTTCCTCTTCCTTGGTCCGACAGGAGTGGGAAAAACGGAGCTTTCAAAAGGTATTGCGGATTTTCTTTTCAGCGACGAAAAATCGCTCATTCGCATTGACATGTCCGAATACATGGAGAAACATTCCGTTTCAAAAATCATCGGCTCGCCTCCGGGGTATGTGGGACACGAAGAAGGCGGCGCCATTACGGAGCTTGTACGCCATCGCCCGTATTCCGTGATTCTTTTCGATGAAATCGAAAAAGCGCACCCGGAGGTCTTTAATATCCTCTTGCAGGTGCTTGATAACGGACGCCTTACTGACGCGAAAGGGCGCGTCGTGAACTTCAAGAACACGGTCATCATTCTTACTTCGAATATCGGCTCCGAATTCATCGACAAAATGAAGTCCATCGGCTTTTCCAATAATACCGAACAGACGGACTACGTCGCCGCAAAAGAAAAAGTGATGGACGCGCTCAAAAATTACTTCCGTCCCGAATTCTTGAACCGGCTCGACGAGATACTCATATTTGATATTTTGAGTCCGGAAGCAATACGCGATATTGTGAAATTGCAGATCGCGATCGTTCAAAAACGCTTGATTGAAAAAGACATCACGCTTCTTGTATCAGATGAAGCGCTCGAATTTCTTGCAAAGGAGGGGTATAATCCGCAATACGGCGCACGACCGCTCAAGCGCCTGATTCAGAACAAAATTCTGACTCCTGTTGCGACCATGATGATAAGCAAAGGCATGCTCTTCGGCGGCATCGTGTCCGTCGGAGTGAAGAACGGCGAACTCGTTATCAATGCCGACAAGATAAAGTCAAAGCCGCTGCCGAAACGACAAAAAAGAGAAAAGGAGGCGGTTACCGCATAAAATCAGAAGTAAAAAAAGAAAGAGTCGGCATGTGTGTCGGCTCTTTCTTTTTTATATATTTTTGGTATACTATCTCCAATTGCGTCGGTGGTAGAGCGGTCAAATACTCGAGACTGTAAATCTCGCGCCCTCCGGGCTACGCAGGTTCGAATCCTGCCCGGCGCACCAGAAAAAATCGGTATCAACCGATTTTTTTGTGCGCCGGAGCAAGGCAACCCTCTTCGAGGGCAGGCTGCCATGGCTTCCATGGGGATTCGAAAAGATTTTTGTTACCGAGCTTGCGAGGTCAAAAATCTGCGCCCTGCAAGGGAGAAATTCCTCCCAAAGAGTAACACCGGAAATGAAATTGTGTCAAATCTGTAAACTTCAGCATATGCTGAAGTTTACAGATTTGACACAATATAAATTATTTGTTAAATTTAAGGCTCAATTAACCTGTTCTTTAGGAGAAAATTATGCCTGGAATCACTATTATTCCACTGGAAAAAGATACCTCAATCTACCCTCGTTCCGTCCGCGAGATACTTCACGAAGTTGTAGACAGTCAAAAAATTACTACGTACAGGGATTTCATTCAAACCCATATACTGCCATGGATAAATACAGAAGCAGTGGCGAATGAAATGCAAGAGCAAGCGCTGAAAAATACCAGATGGAATGACGTAGGGGATAATCGCTTTCAGTTCATCCTCATGCTTCAGACTCTTCGCGGGTGAAAACAACAGGGTTGTCCGAAAGGACAACCCATTTTTTTGTTGTACCTACACTAATCGCGGTTTATATTCTGCGGGCGCTTTTGCAAGCCATTCTTCAATTTCGGCGACAGTGAGCAGACCCGCCTGCGCCCCAATCTTCTGCACGACCGACATGGAGTTTATCGGCGCCCAGAGGAGCGCTTCTTCGATGGATTTTCCGAGCGCAAGCGCTGCGGTGAAAGTGGAAGCGAAAGCATCGCCTGCGCCGGTGCGCTCAAACGGCGGCGCCGGGTCGGGGTAGGGCGGCATGAACCACACTTGACCGTCGCGGTGTACATACGCGCCTTTCGGACCATCGGTGATGATGGCGATTTTCGGTCCGAGTCCGGACATATTTCGCGCCAGAGTCGGTACGTCGGCTTCGTGAGTGTTGAGGATCATTTGTGCTTCTTCAACATTACAGAAGAAAGCTTCCGCGTGCTGATACAGGACTTTCAGTTTTTCCACACCGAGTTTGATTTGAAACGTCCCGGGCTGGAAGGCGAGTTTTACGTCCGGGTGTGTCTTTGCATATTCGGCAATTTCCATATGGTAGGGAAGCGAATTTTCGCCAACGGAACTGAAGTACAGCCATTTTGGAGCGCCGACATCGGGAAGTTTGTAGTCGTAGGTCTCGTGCTTAATGAGTATGGTGCGCTCCGCTTTGTGCCAGAGGACGTAGTGGTAATTAGAAAGTTGTCCCTCGTGTGTCCTAATGAAGTCCGTTGCCACGTTGTTTTTGGTAAGTGCTTCAAGATTTTCTTTTCCGTGATCGTCCGCGCCCATGTCGGTCACAAGCGCCGATCGAAGCCCGAGCCGAGCCGCTGAAACCGCAGCATTCGCCGAGTTTCCAACCGCAGGAACGATCGTGACGGATTCATAAGGAATTTTTGCTCCGTTTGTGAGACAGAGCTTGCTTTCGTGGTCGTGGTCATCGTAGTAAACGCTTGCTTGTTTGATGCGAATGAAAGCATCTGTTACTGTGTCACCGATGGCGATGAAGTCGAAGTTGTCTGGCATGGGTTTAGAAATTATGAATATGCATTTCATTATAGCATAGTTTTCAGAATCTGATATAATAGGCTCATATTCGTAATTTTTGTAACTATGCAGACCCTCAAACAATACATTCAGGATGCGGACAGCAAGCACTCCGTCGTCGGTCATTTTAACATGTCAAACATCGAAGGCATGTGGGCGATATTCCGCGTGGCGAAAAAAATGGGCGTCCCGATAATTCTTGGTACATCCGAAAAAGAGCGTGCGTTCATGGGTGTCAAACAATGCGTTGCGCTGGTGAAAAGCCTTAGGGAAGAGTTCAATCATCCCGTCTTCTTGAACGCCGACCATACGTATTCATTTGAGAAAGTGAAAGAAGCGGTGGATGCCGGATATGATGCGGTGATATTTGATGGCGTGAAATTGCCGCTTGATGAAAATATCGAAGCGACGAAACGGTGTGTCGATTATGCGAAAAGTAAAAACCCGGACATTATCGTCGAGGGCGAACTCGGATATATCGGTACGTCTTCAAAGATGTATGAAATCATGCCAAGCGACATCAGCGTATCCGCCGAGAATCTCACCAAACCGGAAGACGCCGAGCGTTTCGTAAAGGAAACGGGCGTAGACCTTTTTGCACCGGCAGTGGGGAATATTCACGGCATGTTGAAAAACAGCCCGGACCCGGCGCTTGATATCGACCGTATCAAAACGATACGTGAGAAAGCCGGAGTACCTCTCGTGCTCCACGGCGGTTCCGGTACCGCGAATCATGATTTTCAGCGGGCGATACTCGCGGGAATTTCAGTTATTCACATCAGTACCGAACTTCGCCGCGCCTTCAGGATGGAGCTTGAGAGGACGTTGCACAACGAACCGGACGAATTAGCGCCTTACCAGATCATGGAAAATTCGGTGTTTGAGATGGAGAAGGTTGTCGAGGAAAGGCTTAAAGTCTTCGGAATAAAGGGATAGCGAAAAGAGAAACTTGTTTTTTGTTATAAAAAATGTATAATATACCTCTATGAATGATGACCAAGAATACTTAAGTCAAGAGAAGTTCGATGAGCTCCGAAAGGAGCTTGAATATCTGCGGTCGGAAGGACGTAAAAAAGTCCTCGCAGATTTGGAATACGCCAAGTCGCTCGGCGACCTTTCAGAAAACGCCGAATATCATGAAGCGCGCAATAAACAAGCGGAGCTTGAGGATCGAGTAGCCATGCTTGAAGTGCTTTTGAAATCCGCATCCATCGTGTCTCACAAACAGTCCGATGTCGTTGCGATGGGTTCCTCTGTTGTGGTTCGGAAGGAAGGAGGAAAATCGGATCAGACCTACGAAATGGTCGGCACGGAAGAAGCGGACATGGCGAAAGGCAAGCTCTCTAATAAGTCGCCGCTTGGGAATGCTCTTATCGGAAAGAAAAAGGGCGACGCCGTTTCTTTCAAGACTCCGAGCGGGGAGATGTCATATACGATCATCGAGGTAACGTAAATACTCATCATATGTCTTTTCTTGACGAAGTTCGCGCCGAGCGAATGAAAAAACTCGAGCTCTTGAAAAAGAGCGGAATGAACCCTTATCCGGTTTCTACCGAGAGGGATTGTTCTGTTGCGGAAATTATCGGGAAGTTTGACGTGTTTGCGGAAGAGGGGAAAGAGGTCGCCCTTACCGGACGCATCATGGCGCTTCGGGATACGGGCGGGCTTATCTTTTTTAACTTTAACGACGGTACCGGTACATTTCAGGGGCTTCTCAAAAAAGACGACATGGACGAGACAGCGTTCGCGCAATTTCGCGACACGGCGGACTTGGGCGATTTTATAGAAATTCACGGCATGCTCTTCGTTACAAAGCGCGGTGAGAAAACTCTTGCGGTTAAGAATTGGAAAATGCTCTCGAAGAGCTTGCGCCCATTGCCCGATAAATGGGCGGGATTGCAAGACGTCGAAGAGCGCTACCGAAAACGATACCTTGATATTCTCATGTCGAACGAAGTACGCGAGCGTTTCGTGCTTCGCTCAAAATTTGTTGCGGAATTGCGCCGAGCATTTGATGAAGCGGGGTACTTGGAAGCGGAAACGCCGATACTCCAGCCGCTTGCGGGAGGTGCGATGGCGAAACCTTTTGAAACGCATCATCACGCGCTTGATATGGGGCTTTTCCTGCGCATCGCGCCGGAGCTGTACTTAAAAGAGCTTCTCATTGCCGGTTTTCCGAAAGTGTACGAACTTGGACGGCTTTTTCGAAACGAGGGTATTGATGTAACGCACAATCCCGAGTTTACCATTGTGGAGTTTTACGAAGCATATGCGGATGCGAAAAAACACAGGGTATTTATCGAAGCAATTTTGCGGAACGTTATAAAAAATGTGACCGGAAAAACAGCGGTGGAATTTTTCGGCGAAACGATAGACTTCGGGAAAAAATTTGAAGTCGTACCGTTCTTCTCGCTTATTGAGAAATATACGGAAATAAAAAACCCGGAGAAGCTCTCTTTTGATGAAGTGTATGCTCATGCAAAAAAACTCGGGTTAGATGTCCCCAAAGGCGACGGCATTGAGAAAATTTTTGATACAATATACAAAAAACACGTTCGACCGAATCTCATTCAGCCGACGTTCATCGTGGATTATCTCGCGGCATTTTCTCCTCTTGCAAAGAAACAGGAAAATAATCCGGAGATGATCGACCGCTACCAGCTTGTCGTTGGCGGGCTTGAAGTGGTGAATGGATTTTCCGAGCTCAATGACCCAATAGACCAGCGCGAACGATTCACCGAGCAGGAAAAAAACCGCGGCGCGGGCGACGAAGAAGCACAGCCCAAAGACGAAGACTACATTGAAGCCATGGAATACGGCATGCCTCCCGCGGGCGGCGCCGGGCTTTCCATTGACCGAATGGTGATGCTTTTGACAAATACGAAAAATATACGGGAGGTGATTTTGTTTCCGACACTGCGACCAAAAGGGTAGGAGAGTTTTTAGTTGGTATTTCCGCTATCTGGCGGATTAGTTTTTAGAAAACCACCATCTCGTAAATGAGATGGTGGGATAAGGTATTTTTGCTTGTTTGGTGAGGCTTGTTATTTTTGCTGTTTTTGACTCAGAACCATACTGAGACCACCAACAAAGAAGCCAAAGAAGTAGACACCGCCATACCAAAGACCTTCAGTAATAGAAATGACCCCTTTGGATTGCAGAATGATCTGCGCAAAAACAAAAATGATTGTAAAAATAACAGAAGCATTCATTTCTTTTCTCCAATAGCTGAGGCAAAAACGCCAAGTTGATTTTATCATAGATACACAATAATGTCAACATTCCCGCAGCTTTCTTTTTTTGCTATGATACGCGTATGAAAAAGAACCCCATAAAAAAATTGAAACTGCCGCTCGAAAAAATGACGGAAAAGGAGAAGGACTATGTTGCCGTGCTTATGGAAAACTATAACGACAACATGAGGGGAATTTGGGAAGTATTGCAATCAACAAGAGATGATGTAAAGATTCTTGATAAGAAAGTTGATGCGGTTTACGAGCAGATTGCAAGCATGAGCGAAAAAATCACTTCAATAG
>CAYRXD010000056.1:0-9126 GCA_964428135.1 uncultured Candidatus Saccharibacteria bacterium
GAACCCGACGCCGAACTCGTCAACACGAATCCCGAACTTTTTTGCCACAATAAAATGCCCGAATTCGTGGGCAAGGATCAAAACGGCAAGTATTATAATGAAAAGAAGTATACTCATGATACTTTATAATGGTAAGAATTGATAAAAATAACGTAAAGAATTCCCAATGTCCAATTTCTAATACCCAATAAAAACCAAAATGTCTAAAACCATTTTTAGATTAGACATTTTTTTAGAAATTAGAAATTGGGAATTAGAAATTTACTTGGATATTTCCTCCTCTTTCCGGACAGCCAAAGCCTCAAGCTTTTGATTTGCCGCATCGACATATTTCTGCATCTCGTCTTTCAGGCGGAATTTTTTATCCTCGGCAATGGCTCCTTCGCGCTCTTCGGCTTGTATTTCGCTCCACACTTCATCTCGCTCTGACCGCACGGAAATGCGGGCTTGTTCAAGTTTTTCGCGCGTAACCTTCACAAGCGCAGTGCGCCGCTCAGAGGTCAGATCCGGGAAAGATACGCGCAACCCCGAAGCGTCAGACGATACCGAAAGCCCGAGATTTGCTTCCATAACCGCTTTTTCCATGGCTTTTATCTGTGTCTTGTCCCATGGAGCGACTCGGAGCGTTTTTGCATCTTCAATGGAAATAGCCGCCGCGTGTTTGAGCGGAGTCCGCGCATTGTATATCTCAACAGAAACGCCGTCCAAAATCGCAGGCGTAGCCCGCCCCGTCCGCACGCCAAGGTACTCGTTTCCGAGCCATTCTTCAACGCCTTGCAATTGTTTTTTGAAATGTGAAAAATCGTATGACATGTCATTAAAAATTTACTGGTTCAGACAGTATACCAAAAAAATCATCCGCGCAAAAGGAAGTTGCTGCCGTTCTTTGACAAAACATCTCAGTAATATAGAATCTCAGAGGATTCACTTATTTCCCCCGAGGGAGGGAAAAATGTATTTACAAATACCAATAGGCGCACTTATATGGGACATGGACGGTGTTATCACCGATACGGAACCGCTTCATCAAGAAGCCGACCAATGGGCGTGCGAGACGTTCGGCATAACCGTTCCGGATGCGGAGTGGCATGCGTTCAAGGGGACGACGAGCAAAGACACGTTCGCATGCATCATTAAAAACTTTACGGATGGTTCCGTTCCGGTCGCCGACCTTATTCGCGCAAAACGAGTACGGTATATCGAAATTGCCCGCGAACGAATGATGCTTGTCCCCGGCGCTGTCGATTTTATTCAGTATGCCGGAACGCGGGTTCCAAAAATGGCGCTCGTCACCTCAAGCAGCCGCGGAGTGCTCGACCTCGTGTTTGAAAAGTATAAGTTGCGTTCATATTTCAACGTCACCGTTACCGGCAATGACATTACGAAAGGGAAACCGGATCCGGAACCGTATCTCTTTGCCTTGCAAAAACTGTGCACGTCGCCCGTACACACATGCGTCATCGAAGATTCGACGAACGGGATCATTTCCGCCAAAGCCGCCGGATGTAAAACAATCGGCATCACAACATCATTTCCGAGAGATGTCCTTCGCGCAAAAGGCGCGCCTATCGTGGTTGATTCTTTCTCCGAAATGTACGCAATTTTGCAATAGCGCAAAAACCCGCACTCGTGCGGGTTTTTTTAATTTACCGGCATCGCGAGCGCCAAATGTTCCAGCATCATTTTAAGTGATGGGGCGCGCGAGTGAGCGTACGTGCGATAGCGATCGGCAAGTTCAAGAACGCGCGCTTCTTCCTTTGTTCTCTTCCCCTCATGCCCTGTTTCGTGGTAAAAACGAATGACCTCTTCCAAGAATTTCTCTGTGCGGGAAGCGTCTTTTGACAGCTCAAGCGCGCATTCGAGCCGCCGAGAGTATGAATTTTTCAAAAATTTTTCAACTTCCGTGAAATTCCGGTTTTGCGCATCGCCTAAGATTACCATCGCGCGCGACAAAAGCGTGGGGAGGAAAAATTGCGCGGACGGTGTGAGAATAAAAAAATGCGTATCGGGTGTCGGTTCTTCAAATATCTTCAAAAGAGAATTCTGCGCTTCGAAAGTAAAAGAATTGACGGTTACGATAAAAATCTTTTTCGCTCCTTCCGTAAAAGCCCGTCCGGCTTGCATCGTTTTCAAAGCCCTGCTTTCGTTAATACCGAAAGACGAAAAATCTTCAATGCGAAAATCCGGGTTGCCCGCGGCTTTTATTTCAAATTCTTCCTCAAGAAAAGCGACGAGCGCAGGCTTCGTAGCTTCATGATTCCCCTCAATCAAAAAAACATGATGAAAAAAGCCGTTTTCGGCGGTACCGATTTTTTGTTTCCAATCGATGATTTTCATGGTGCTTGAAACGAAATAGTGTACGAGACGGGGATTTTGGATGTAATGCGGCGATAAATTTTCACGGGTGTTGCCGGGGTTGGAGAAATTCTCCTACCCCAAGACCCCGTGGAAATTTAGCGGCGCAGGACGCCAAAATAACGTCTCGTTACCGTTTCGCAATAATACTCTTCTTATACACATCAAGGTGTTCAAGCGCCACGCCAGTCCCTTTCGCCACACAATAGAGTGCATCTGGCGCAAGACGCGCTTTGACACCGGTCTTGCGGAACACAAGTTCGGGAAGACTGCGGAGCATAGAAGAGCCGCCTGTCATAATAATCCCTTTATCAATAATATCAGCGGAAAGTTCCGGTGGGGTTTCTTGAAGCACGTCTTTGACGGCTTTAATGATCTCGGAGAGTTCCATCTGTATCGCTTTCACAATCTCATTCGTTCCCACATCGGCGGAACGCGGCAGACCGGAGATGAAATCCCGCCCTTTGATGGTAAGCGTCAGCTCTTCTTCAAGCGGTATCGCCGAACCGACCTTTACTTTTATCGCTTCGGCGGTTTTGTCTCCGATGGCAAGATTGAACACTTTTTTAATATAGTCCGCGATGGCGCGGTCTATTTTATCGCCGGCGCACTTTACGGACTTTGAGGCAACGATGCCGCCGAGGGAAATCACCGCCACGTCCGTCGTGCCGCCGCCGATGTCCACCACCATGTGCCCGCACGCTTCCTGAATGGGAATGCCCGCGCCGATAGCGGCAAGAATCGGCTCTTTGACCACATACGCGTTTTTCGCGCCCGCTTTCACCGCCGCTTCAATAACCGCGCGCCGTTCGGTGGAAGTCACCCCCGCCGGCACCGACACCATCACCTCCGGTTTCCAGATGTTCCACTTCCCCATCGCTTTATTGATATAGTATCGAAGCATGGCTTCCGTTACGCGGTAGTCCGCGATAACGCCATCGCGCATCGGGCGGTATGCTACAATATCGTCCGGCGTCCGTCCGACCATTTCTTTCGCTTCAATCCCTACGGCAAGCACGCGATTATCGTGCGGAGAAACCGCCACAACCGACGGTTCGTTCAGTACAATTCCTTTTCCCGGCAAAAAAACAAGCGTGTTCGCCGTGCCGAGATCAATACCAAGTTTTTTTACAAAAAAGCTCATAATCGTATCCCCATAGTAAACGAAATGTGCAAATGGCGCAAATGAAATGAAAGAAAGCTCTGTCCACGTACGGACAGAGCTTTTGCGCTTCTTTTGTATTTATAGCGCGAAAAATAAGCTGTAAACCTTCACCATGTCTTCCATATCTCGAACGCCCGCACACTCGCGGATGGAGTGCATGGAAAGCATAGCCCCGCCGACATCAACTGTCGGGATTCCGAGACGGTTTGAAAGCATTGGTCCGATTGTCGTACCACATGCGAGATCGGCGCGGTTCACAAAATGCTGGTATGCCACGCCCGCTTCTTGGCACAATTCAACAAAATATCCGGCTGTGTCCGCATTCGTCGCATACCGCTGATTCACATTCGTCTTCAGGACTATTCCTTTGTTCATGATCGGCGCGTGATTCGGTTCGTGTTTCTCCGGATAACTCGGATTGAGTGCGTGCGCCATGTCGGATGAAATACAAAAGGAATTCGCGAGCATTCGGCGATACGCTCCTTCAGCGCGAGGTCTCCATGTAAAAGATTCGCTTATGCGTTCAAGTACTCCTTCCAGAAATGGAGACCCTACTCCTTCCGCGCTCTCGCTTCCCACTTCTTCGTGATTGAAACACGCGACGATATACGTACCTTCCAGAACCGGATCATTCCATGCTCCAATAAGGGCTTTGGATGCGGCGTAGCATGACACGAGATTGTCCAGCCGAGGAGCGTAGATAAACTCATTGATTGAGACCACCAAACGCGCTTGTTTGCGTATCATACAGCGATAAGTCCCAAGACAAAACGGTATCGCTATCAAAGACGCCTGCCGCCTTGCGAAGAAATTCCTCGAAACGCTTCTCCGAAACAACGCCGCTGTCCGTTAATCCAATGACGGGCAACATTTGCGCTTGCGAGCTCACGATAAGCCCCGTTTCATTCACTGTTCGATTCAGATGGATCGCAAGCTGTGAAATTCTCGTTATTGGCGTTTTCGGATGGAGCAAGTGAGCCCTTTTTTCTCCCGACCTTTCCCGAACAAGCGCCACTCCGGCGACGGACAGGTCTTTTTCAAGCCAAGTATTCAGAAGAACATCCCCGTATGGTTCAACATTGAGAACCATATACCCCGAACGGTCGGAAACCATTTTCGGCTTTAGGCGAAGATTTGGGCTGTCGGTGTGCGCCGCGATGATTTTACACCCTTCTATCTCAAGCGGCTTATTCCCAACGATAAAAGCAATAATGGAGCCATTGTTTGCGACAAAGTATCCATTCTCGGGTTTGAGTTCCCACGCATCCCCGATACGAAGCTCTAAAAATCCTTCAGCTAAAAACATAGCCGACATAACGTTTACCGTATGGTACGGCGTAGGACTCGCATCAATAAACTTTCTCAAATCTTTTCCGACTCTATTCTGTGAAACCATATAAACCTCCTCGGTTTTTGGTTTCGTGCGAAAGTGCACTCATGAATTTGTATCACAAAACATGAGTTTCGTCAAAACGTGCGCGCCAGACTTTTTCCTCGCTTCTTGAAATAAATTTTTGTATAATACAGACATGATCACCCGATACGAACACAAAGGTCTTCGCTGGATAGACGTCGAGTCTCCTACAAAAGAAGATATTGACGCGCTCGCGGCGGAGTTTTCTCTTCATCCGCTTGTCGCCGGCGAGCTTCTCGCACCGTCGCTTCGCCCGAAGGTAGACCTCTACAAAGACAGCATTTATCTCATGCTGCAATTTCCCGCTTTCCGCCACTCGCACGGCAAAGATGTTCGGCAAGAGGTGGACTTTGTCATCGGCAAAAATTATCTCCTTACCGTCCATTACGACATGATCGATGCAATCCATAAATTCTCGAAAGAGTTTGAGGTCAGCTCCATTCTCGACAAAAGCGAAGCGGGCAGCCATGCGGGATACCTGTTCTTCCATCTGATAAAAAAACTCTACCACTCGCTCTCACACGAACTGGAGCATATCGATACCCGGCTGGAGAACGCTGAAGCAAAAATCTTCAAGGGAGGAGAGGCGAAAATGGTTGAGGTGCTTTCCTATATCAACCGCGACCTTTTGGATTTCAAACAGGCGCTTCGCACGCACAAAGATGTTTTAAAGTCACTTGAAGCTGCCGGCATGGAATTCTTCGGAAAGGATTTTTCATACTATCTTCAGGCAATCTCCGGAGAATTCTATAAGGTCGCAAACACCTTGGACGGTCACAAAGAAACGCTTATCGACCTACGAGAAACGAACGATTCCCTCCTCACTACCAAAACCGGCAACATCATGAAGCGGCTCACCTTCGTGAGCTTTACCACGTTTCCGCCCATGCTCATCGCGAGCATCTTCGGAATAAACTCCGAACATACGCCGGTCATGGGAAGGTCGTTTGATTTTTGGATCGTTCTCGGTATCATGGTATTTGCCACGCTTGGCATCATTCTGTTTTTCCATCACAAAAAATGGCTCTAAATCTAAAACTATATAACACGCTCACGCGGCAAACAGAAGCATTTATACCGCTCCGCGAAGGGGCGGTTGGCATGTATAACTGCGGACCAACGGTATACAACTACGCGCATATCGGTAATCTTCGCGCATATGTCTTCGCGGATGTTTTGCGCCGCACTCTTGAAGTTGGCGGCTTTTCAGTCAAACAAATCGTGAATATCACCGATGTCGGACACCTTGTTTCCGATGCTGACGAGGGTGAAGACAAAATGGAAAAAGGCGCGAGGCTCGCCGGAAAGACTGCGCAAGAAATCGCGGAATTCTATACTCGGGCATTTTTTGGGGATCTCGAAAAATTAAATATTCAAAAAGCGGAAGTATACCCGAAAGCGACCGAGCATATACCGGAACAAATCGCGCTTATTGAAACACTCGAAGAAAAAGGCTACACCTACCGCACAAGCGACGGCGTGTACTTCGACACCTCAAAATTCCCCCGCTACGGCAAATTCGCGGGACTCAATATCGAGGGACAAAAAGAAGGCGCACGCGTCGAAGCGAATATCGAAAAGAAAAATCCGACCGACTTCGCCCTCTGGAAATTTTCGGGCGAAGAAAAACGCCAGCAAGAGTGGGATGCGCCGTGGGGTATCGGCTTCCCCGGCTGGCACATCGAATGTTCGGCAATGTCGATGAAATACCTCGGCGAAACATTTGACATCCATACGGGCGGCATCGACCATATCCCCGTCCATCACACGAACGAAATCGCACAGTCAGAATGCGCCACGGGGAAAAAATTCGCCAACTACTGGCTTCACTCCGGCTTCGTGAACGTCGAAGGCGAAAAAATGGCGAAATCCGCCGGGAATTTTGTCCGAATGCAGACGCTTGAAGAAAAAGGCATCTCTCCGCTTGCCTACCGCTACTGGCTCCTGACTGCGCATTATCGAACGACCATCAACTTTACATGGGAAACTATTAAGGGGGCAGAGATAACACTTGAAAGACTCAGGCAAAAAATTTATAAAATTAAAAATAGCACCTGGGAACGAAATGAGAAGCCTCTTGCTTTCGACTTTTCCGCAGAACGCATAGCGAACGATGATTTAGACACCCCTACGCTTCTGAGTATGCTTCATGAAATTATAAATTCACCAGACTATCACCCGGAGGATAAAATTAAAGCAGTGAAGCAAGCCGACGCAATACTCGGCTTGCGGTTGTTTGACTACGCACCAAAATCGACGGGTATTTCAGACGAAGAAATTCCTGTCGCGATCCAAACACTCCTCGAAAAACGAGCCAAAGCCCGCGCCGAAAAAGACTGGAAAAAGTCTGATGCGCTCCGCGATGAGATTGCAGATATGGAGTACAAAGTGACAGATACTGACGAGGGGCAAAAAGTGAGCAGGGTATAATCCATTTTTTTTATTTCCGAAAAAACGGATGAGGGATTCGAATCCCTCCGTTTTCGCGGAGCTCAAACGAGCCGATCGGGCTCAGTACCAGAGCAGTGAGACGCCATAAGGGCTACTTTTTCTGAAAAATAAAGTTTAGGTAGTTCTTTGAGCGAGGCTGAAATGTTTCGAAGTAAACAAGCTCAAACTCATGCTTTTTGCAAAGATTTTCAACCTCATCCTTCTGATAAAAACTAAACCAGCGAGACATGCCTACTTCAGAACTTTCCTTGTATTCCTCGGCGTCACCCTCAATAAGGCCGAGAGCGAACATGCCGGAAGATTTTAGAACACGAGATATTTCTTCGAGAGGAGTATTCATTGATTTTTTAGGAATATGGAGAAGCGCGGTGTATGACCATACGCCATCAAATGATTGATTGTCGAATGGTAATTTATCAAACCCCGCAAGGACAGATTGAAGTCCCCTTTCGGAAGACAGGTTTACCATCGCTTCCGAAGCATCAACACAAACAACTTCTTTTCCGGCTTGTTGAAGCAATAAACCATCTCTGCCTGGACCGCTTCCAACGTCCACTATTTTCTTCCCAGAAAGCTCAGCAAACTTATCGAGAAATGTTCGAGGAAATTGATCCCAAAAATCGACAGTTTCATCGTCATACTCTTTTGCCATTTTGTTATATGTTTCGATTGTCTGCTCATCCATGATATATAATTTTAACTTACATTCTGAACCTTAGATAATCGGGTCGTCCCGCAATCCTAGGCTTGCGGGACATGTCGATAATAAGTTTTGGCGGAGGGGGTGATTGGCACAACCTTGAACCGAAAACACGGCTCAACTACAGCAATGTTGATAGAATTATACGAAAATTGAGACGAATTTACCAAGAGAAACCTAATTTGTTCGACATTCCTACTTTTGCTCAAAGGATTTACTGATTTGTTCGTCGGAAAGCTTCGAACCAGCAAGACGAGTGGATGCTCCTACAGAAGCAATAAGGGCGTCCTGGCGAAGTTTTTCTAAACGATTTGATGAGGTTCCAGAATAGTTCATCCACTTCTTCACAAACCGGTGAAGATTGGGGTCAAGCTTTTCAATCGGCGTCTCGAGGATTTCCTCTGGGCTAAACCACTTATACCCGTTAAATTCTCCAGGATCATATTGGAGGGTACTATTTGAGTCACCTTGAAGTACATACCATAGACTTACATCCGTATGTCCAGCCGTCAGACCCACCGTAACTGCTTGGGTAAGGAAAAATATACTATCATATAGAAACTCAGCTTGAGTATTGAGCTCCTCGACAATCTCTCTTTCAACTGTTCTCTTTGGATGTTCATTCGGCTCTACGTGCCCACCAGCAGGAAGCCACAACTGTGCTTTGATATGATCAATTAGAAGTATTTTGTTTTTGCCTGGATCAATAATGACAAAGTATGAGACAAGATGTTTGGGTGGAATATCCGGCTTTTGGATGCGAAATAATTCAGCTCCACTTTTAATCCACAGGATCGTATTGTCGATATGCTCATGCTCCAAATCGTCAGTCGGAGTGATTTCTTCGACGAGTTTTAAGATCTGATTTTTAATGTCTGAATCCATAAGTTCGAATCCCTTTGGGATTCTTACATTTTATCACTTTTCTGTTTTGAAATGTAGCGCAAAATAAGGGAATCTTGACGCATTATTTTCAAAACTACTGGCGGAGAGGGGGAGATTCGAACTCCCGAGACACTTTCGCGCCTGCCGGTTTTCGAA
>CAYRXD010000057.1:0-9064 GCA_964428135.1 uncultured Candidatus Saccharibacteria bacterium
GTCCGTGCGCGCACTTGGAATCGAACCAAGGACCTCTGTCTTATCAGGACAGCGTTCTACCCCTGAACTATGCGCGCACGCGCAACACTATATATAATATGCCTAAAAACGGTAGTTTTTTGTTTTTAGGCATATATCCACGGCGCTCGGGAAAAGTGAAAACAAACTTTCACTTTTCCTTCCCTTGTGGATATAAAAATGGACATTCATTTTTCCCGAACGAACCGATTATATGCTTTGCATATCAGGACAGCGTTCTACCCCTGAACTATGCGCGCTTTTGTGTATTTGCGTAACCAGTCGTCGCCAGACGCGGGGTTGTACCCCCGTCTGATTGTTTGGTGTTTTTACGGATGATAATTATCAAACCTTACGGACGGGGTTACAAACCCCGTCCGGCGAACGGATGTCGTTACCCAATTACTCCGATAATATACCAAAAAACCGACAAAACTGCAATTTTTTTTCGCACGAGGTTTCTCCTCTTCCCCCGCGCGGTATTTTTGGTACAATAAAGGCATTATCCATATTCTCTAAAATTTTATGAATGAAAAAAAGAAAGTTCTTGTCGTAGATGATGAAGCATCGCTCCGACGTGCTTTGGTTGATACTCTGAAAGGAGAAGATGATCTTGAAGTGCTGGAGGCGGCGGACGGCGAAGAGGCGTTTATCGCGATCCAGAAGCATCACCCCGATCTTGTGCTGCTTGATATTGTCATGCCGAAAATGGACGGTCTGACCTTGATAAAGAAGCTGAAAGTGGAAAAAATACTTGGCGACACCAAAATCATGTTCTTGACGAACTCAAGCGAACTTGGTCAGATTGCCGATGCTATGGCGTCTGGCGCTTTTGATTATTTCGTAAAAGCGGATTGGGACATCAAAGACGTAGTCGCAAGAGTGAAAGAACAGCTCAAGTAATACCCTTTCTAAAAAATCAGTTAACATTTGAACCGTAAATTTCGGTCAGGAATTTCGATAAAAATCCTCAATGTACCTCGGTATATTTCGCATTTTTCTCGAAATCCTGCCTCAAAATTTTCTGGCTCAAATGTTAAACATTTTATTAGAAATGGTATAAGTTTATATGCCCACTCTTTTCATCGTCGCCACACCCATCGGAAATCTTGAAGACATTACTCTCCGAGCTCTTCGCGTACTTGGCGAAGTTGATGCGATTTTGTGTGAAGACACTCGCGTGACGGCAAAGCTTTTGCAAAAATATGCAATCAAAAAACCGCTCATAAGCTACCATTCACACAGCAAGCTCGCGAAAACGGAAAAGATTTTCGCGCTTCTTGAAGAGGGAAAGGATCTTGCACTGGTGTCAGACGCCGGTACGCCATGCATATCTGATCCGGGGGTAATGCTTGTCGCCGAGGTTCGGAAAAAGTTTAAAGATGAAGTAAAAATAATCCCCATTCCTGGTCCATCCGCGCTCGTATCTGCTCTTTCAGCAAGCGGATTGCCGTCATCGGAATTTCTTTTTCTCGGCTTTCTTCCGCATAAGAAGGGGAGGGAAACACTGTTCAAGGAAATTGCCGACTCAAAAAGAACAGTCGCGTTTTATGAATCCCCGCACCGCATTTTGAAAACGCTCCAGTCGCTTGAAAAATTCGCCTCCGAAAAGAAAGTCGTCATCGCCCGCGAACTCACGAAAATCTACGAAGAATTTATTTCCGGCACCGCCACGGAACTTCTTGCTCATTTCGAATCGCACAAAGAGAGTGTGCGGGGAGAGTTTGTCGTGATGGTTTCTGGAGAACGATAGAGTTTTTCTTTTTCGTGCAAAGCGGTATAATATACCATATGAAAAAATCATTTATAACTCTCGCCATACTTATCGCCATTTTCCCCTATCTTGGGTTTCCTCAATTATGGAAAGATTTTTTTATAACCATTGCCGCGGTGCTTATTATCATTCTTGTGGTAATACCGAGGAGAGAACCTTCTTCTCGGGAAAGAACGAAGGAAACATGGTTTTCTGAAAACGTTCCGCCGCCACAGGCTAAAGAAGACGTAAAAGAAGAAACGCAGGTTCATTCTCCTCATGAAGAAGATCCAAAATAATCCCATTAAAAAAAAGCACGTCATCGGAGGTGCTTTTATCTTTGGTTCAGTTTCCATATTTTACGCCGGAGTATTGGCGATATTTATTCCGCTTGATTATGAGGCTGTCGCTGTACAGGGAGATACGGTAACGGCAATCAGTACGGAAGAAACTGCCATCCCGAAGCCCCCGCCAACAATGCATGTGGAAACACCCGGCGTGGTGAAAGCGATCTATATGTCCGCTTGGGTTGCCGGTACGCCCTCTGTTCGCGAGCGCGTTATCGGTATTGTGAATCACACGGAGATAAATTCTATTATGATCGACATCAAAGACTATTCAGGCAGAATCTCGTACCAAGTGAACGATCCGGAACTGGTGAAGACCGGAGCGAGCGACATCCGTATCAGGGACCTCCGTGAGTTATTAGAGGAGCTTCACAAAGAGAATATGTACGTCATCGGCAGGGTCGCTGTTTTTCAGGATCCGTATTTCGTAGGACTGCACCCCGAGCTTGCCGTGCGGCGAAAAAGCGACAACGGCATCTGGAAAGACCACAAGGGTCTCACATGGATTGATGCGAGCTCAAAAGAGGCATGGGATTACAACATCGCCATTGCGAAAGATGCGTATGCAATGGGTTTTGATGAGATCAATTTCGACTATATCCGTTTTCCAGCCGATGGCAACATGAAAGACATTGCCTTCCCTCTTTCCGGCTCAAAACTGAAACCGGAAGTGATGAAAGACTTTTTTGCTTACTTGCATGAGCAGATGAAAACCGCCGGCATCACCACTTCTGCTGATATTTTTGGAATGACCACAACGGCACTGGATGATTTGAATATCGGGCAAGTGTTTGAGAATGCACTGCCATACTTCGACTATATTGCGCCGATGGTGTATCCGTCGCATTATCCGGACGGCTTCAACGGATGGAAAAATCCGGCAGAACATCCGTACGAAGTGATTCATTATGTTATGAAATCCGCTGTTGATCGCGCCATCGCGGCATCGACTACGCCGCTCAAGATCCGACCGTGGCTGCAAGATTTTGACCTCGGCGCGAATTACGGCAAGAAAGAAGTGGAAGACCAAATTCAGGCGGTGTACGACGTCGGACTGACATCGTGGATGCTGTGGGATCCGAAGAATAAGTATAATGGGGGAGCACTGCTGAAGGAGTAGAAAGTATAAAAACCAAGCGAGGTTAAGCCTCGCTTAAAATTTTTATGGAAATGCGGGAAAACGTGCCATTGAAAGATTTTACCACCTTCCGTACCGGCGGCGCGGCGCGGTATTTTTGTCATGTTCGGAATGTTGAGGGCTTGAAGGAGGCGGTTTTGTTTGCTCACCAAAAGAATCTTCCGTTTTTTTTTTTAGGAGGCGGTTCGAACGTTTTAATTTCTGACAATGGGTATGCGGGCATGGTGATAAAAATGGAGATTGGCGGAATTGAGTTTGAAAAAAAAGAAGATGGTTTTGTTTGTGTAACCGCAGGCGCCGGGGAGAATTGGGATGCGTTTGTGGCGGCGACGGTCGTGCGCGGGCTCGTCGGTTTGGAAAACCTCTCGCTCATTCCGGGCACCGTCGGCGCGGCGCCGGTGCAAAATATCGGCGCGTACGGCAGGGAAGTGAAAGATATAATTTTTGAAGTGGAAACATTTAATGCAGAAACTTTTGAAATAAAAAAATTTTCGCGCGAAGAATGCCGTTTCGGATACCGCGACAGTTTTTTTAAAACTTCGGAGGGAAAGAAGTATACTATCACGCGTGTTATGTTTGCTTTGCAAAAAAATGGAACGCTGAAAACGGATTATAAAGACGTGCAGGAATATTTTTTGAAAAACAATATTACAAGCGCAAATGTTGCGGATGTACGCAATGCTGTCGTTGCGATACGTACGGCAAAACTGCCGGACGTGCGCGAGTACGGTACTGCCGGATCATTTTTTAAAAACCCGATTATCTCAAATAAACTCGCGGACGAAGTATCGCAAAAATATCCCGATATTCCCGCGTATCCGGCAGGTGCTCATATGAAAAAAGTTTCCGCCGGATGGCTTCTCGATCGTGTTTGCGGGTTGAAAGGTGTGGAAGAGGGAAATGTGGGAACGTATAAAAACCAAGCGCTCGTTATCGTGAACCACGGCGGCGCGAGCACGAAAGAAATTTTAACATTCGTAGCGTTGTTGCAAACGCAAGTAAAAAATAAAACGGGAATCGTTTTGGAATTTGAAGTGCAAGTTGTTTGAAATTCGAAACCAGAAGCACGAAATTCGAAACAAATTCTAAATTAAAAATTTAAATGTTTTAAACCCGTCGTCGCGTTTTGTATTTTAGATTTTTGTAAATTTGAATTTGTTTCGGATTTTCAAATTTCGTGCTTCGAATTTCTCAAAAATTTTTTTCGAAAAAAATTTTTGAGTTATCCACATTTTTTTGAAAAAATATATTGTATTTATTTTTCAAATGAAGGATAATTAAAACAGATGAAAAAAGTTTTCGAAATTATTTGAAAACAAACGGTCGATGTTTTTATAAACCATAATCATTTATTTTTTCTCAAGAGTTTTTTTGAAAGTTCTGAGAAAAAATATTTCAAAATCATGGTAGTAAAAAAGAAAAAGGTTGTTAAGAAAGCAGTCAAGAAGGTTGTAAAAAAGGCTGTCAAGAAAGTAGTAAAGAAGAAAAAATAGTCTTCTGCTCGTAAAATCCCCTCCTCTGGAGGGGATTTTACATTTATGCTATACTGGCACGTATGTCATTCTTACAAAAAATCTTTGGAGACGAAAACACCCGGGCGGTAAAGAGCGCCAAGCCCTTGGTGGAGAAAATCAATGTTCTTGAACCGAACATAACCGATCTTCCTCCGGAAAGTTTTCCGGAGAAAACCGCCGCACTGAAAGTTCGTTTAGAGCAGAGTGCTTCTTTAGATGAGATTTTACCGGAAGCATTCGCTCTTGTTCGCGAGACGGCGAAACGCACGCTTGGCGAGCGGCACTATGATGTACAGCTCATCGGAGGCATCACACTCCACGAAGGCAAGATTGCTGAAATGCGGACGGGAGAAGGAAAAACGCTTGTGGCGACGCTTCCGGCGTACCTGAACGCGCTTACTGGAAAAGGCGTGCATGTCGTGACCGTGAATGATTACCTTGCTCGCCGCGATGCCGTATGGATGGGGCAGATTTTCGCCTACCTCGGACTCTCCACTGCCGTCATCAATCATGACTCTTCGTATATCTATGACGTGAAGCATGTACAGACAGAAGCAGAAGCGGACAAAGAACGCGACACGCTTGGCTCGTTTAAGGTCGTGTATGAATTTTTGCGTCCCTGCACGCGGAAAGAAGCGTATCAGGCAGACATCACCTACGGCACGAACAGCGAGTTCGGTTTCGATTATCTCCGCGACAATATCGCGTACTCCCCGGACAATGTCGTTCAGCGCGAGCACCATTACGCCATCGTTGACGAGATCGACTCCATCTTAATCGACGAAGCGCGAACGCCGCTCATCATTTCTTCTTCCACGACGGAATCGGAAGATCTGTATTCAATTTTTGCCGGGATAGCTCGCGGGCTCAAAGAAGGCGAGGATTATGAGGTGGATGAAAAACTCAAAGCGATCACGCTGACAGATGCGGGCATTACCAAAGCGGAAAAGGCGCTCGGCGTGGAAAATATCTACACCGAAAAAGGGATCAAATACGTCCATCACCTTGAAACCGCCGTGCGGGCAAAAGCGCTTTTCTTGCGCGACAAAGAGTATGTCGTCAAAGACGATGAGGTGCTTATCGTTGATGAGTTTACCGGGCGAGTACAGCCGGGACGCCGATGGTCCGAAGGGCTCCATCAGGCAATCGAAGCAAAAGAAGGTGCGAAGATACAAAAAGAATCCAAAACCGTCGCATCAATTACCTATCAAAATTATTTCCGCCTCTACAAAAAACTTGCCGGAATGACCGGAACGGCGGCGACCTCGTCGGAAGAATTTTACAAAGTATACGGACTCGCGGTGGTTTCCATTCCGACAAACAAAGACGTGGCGCGCATTGACGAGCATGATCTTATCTATCAGACCGAAAAAGGGAAATTCGCCGCGATAGCGCGAAAGGTGCGGGAACTCCACGAAAAAGGTCAGCCGGTCTTGATAGGTACCGTCTCTATCGAAAAAAATGAACTGCTCTCCGATTTCCTCACAAGAGAGGGAATACCGCACGATGTCTTGAATGCAAAAAAGCATGAACAAGAAGGACAGATCATCGCACAATCAGGGAAAAAGGGAAGCGTGGTTATAGCGACCAACATGGCGGGGCGCGGCGTTGACATCAAGCTCGGCGGCAATCCGCACACGCAAGAAGAATACGAAGAGGTGAAGTCTTTGGGCGGATTGTTCGTCATCGGTACTGAAAGACATGAAGCGCGCCGTATCGACAATCAGCTCCGCGGGCGCTCCGGCCGCCAGGGCGATCCGGGCGAGACGCAGTTTTACGTTTCTCTCGAAGATTCGCTCATGCGCGTTTTCGCTTCCGACGTCATCAAAAAAATGATGGGACGGTTTGGCATACCCGAAGATGAAGCGATTCAAAACTCGCTCATTTCCAAATCGCTCGAATCCGCGCAGGAAAAGATCGAAGGCTTTCATTTCGATTCCCGCAAACACGTCCTTGAATACGATGACGTGATGACCCACCAGCGAAAGACTGTATATGAACGGCGCCGAAAAATGCTGTTCGGAGACAAGGAGTATCTCCTTGCTCTTTCTGAAGAACTTGCGAATGTGAGCGAGGATGCCGCGAAAATTTTTGAAGAGAAAAAACATGCTATGGGCGAAGAGAATTTCCTTGAAGCGCTTCGTCGCATCGCGCTTCAGACGACCGACATGCTCTGGATGGATCACCTCGAAATGATGGACTATCTGCGCAATTCCGTCCGCCTCCGCGCCTACGGTCAGCGCGATCCGCTCGTGGAATACAAACGCGAAGGCCTGAAACTTTTCCGCGAAATGGAAGAAACCTGGAAAGAAAATATAACTTCATTCGTAAAAAACATCACCACGGACATTTTAGCCGCCGAAGAAAGACGAATGGAACAAGCCAAACTCGCGATGGAACGGGCAGTGCTTGAATCCGGCGCATCGCTCGGGGGAGTCACCGCAACAAATACCGAAGGAGAAAAAATCGGCAGAAACGACCCATGCTACTGCGGAAGCGGGAAGAAGTATAAGCACTGTCATGGGAAATAAAAAAAGATATGGAATTCTTAATAGGAGAACAAGAAAAAGAGGCGGTGGGATGGATGAGTAAAGCAGCTCAAATCGCCGAAAAAGCTCTTTGTCTCAAGGCAAAGTGCGGTACCGTTATTGTAAAAGATGGCGAGGTAATCGGGAGCGGGTATAATGCGCCGCCTTTGGATAAGGAAGAAAATCGGATGTGCGGAAAAGATTTCGGCGTGGGTAAGCCCAAGTACGACAAGACGTGCTGCATGCACGCGGAGTGGCGGGCGATTCTGGACGCGCTCGAAAGAAATTCGGAAAAATTGAAAGGATCGCGATTGTATTTCACAAGAGTAGATGAAAGCGGTAAAATTAAGAAATCAGGCAAACCATTTTGCACGGTATGCAGCCGCATGGCTCTTGATGCCGACATTGAAAAATTTGTTTTATGGCACGAAGAAGGAATGTGCGAGTATCCGACGGGAGAATATAATGTATCATCTTACGCTTTTGTGATATAATCCATTGCATGAAACTTCTCACCCATCTTTTGGCGAGCACTCTCGGCGTGCTCATCGCTGCGTATATTATCCCCGGCGTTGTGGTTTCTGGCTTTTTTACCGCCCTGGTGGTCGCTGTCGTGCTTGGGGTCTTGAATACGGTTTTGCGCCCGATTTTGATATTTTTCACTTTGCCGCTTACGATTCTTACGCTCGGGCTTTTTACTCTCGTCATCAACACTCTGCTCATCATGTTTGCCGACCGTCTGATTCCCGGTTTCGCTGTACCCTCGTTCTTCGCAGCTTTTCTTTTCGGGATCGTACTGTTTCTTATAAATTCTTTTTTGTTCGCGCTCCTTCGTGAAAAACCGAAAGATAACATTTATAACCGGTAACCCCGGCAAGGCAAAGTATCTGTCCGATTATTTTCATCTGCCTGTCGAGCACAAGAAGCTTGATCTGCCTGAAATACAATCGCTTTCTTTGCGGGAAGTGGTGGAAGACAAAGCGCGCCGGGCGTATGCAGAAATGGGGACACCGGTGCTCGTCGAGGATGTATCGCTTGTTTTTACCGCTCTCGGAAAACTTCCCGGTCCGCTCATCAAATGGTTTCTTGAGTCGCTCGGCAATGGCGGCTTGTGTCGGTTGCTCGACGGTTTCGACGACCGAAGCGCCGTTGCGGAAGTCGAGTTTGGGTTTTGTGACGGCGAGGAAGTACGCGTTTTTCGCGGACAGATGAAAGGCATTGTCGCGGAAGCACCAAGAGGAGAAGTTGGTTTCGGCTGGGATCCGATTTTCATTCCTGACGGGCACTCAAAAACATGGGCGGAGATGTCCGGCGACGAGAAGCATGCGACTTCTATGAGAAAAATAGCGCTTGAGGAACTCGGGAAGTTTTTGGAAGACCATTATCAATAAATTTTACTCTATGGAACAAGAAATTTTACATCGCCTCGAAAAAAATGAGGAAAAACTCGAAGCCATATTTAAGTCAGTCGAAAAAATGCGCCGATATTTCCTCTGGACGCTTATCATTACTATTTTGGTGGTTCTGCTTCCTGCCGTCGGTCTTGTGTTCGCAATTCCGAAGTTCATGGACACATATAGTCAGATTGGAGGGCTCTAAAAAAGCCTTATTTTTTTAGAGTTTTATTCCTGATAGGAATAAAACGGCGGTTTTTGTCGTGGTACAAAAATTCGGTCTTAAGTTTGACAAAAAATTAAAACATTGTAAACCTAAGTCTTTTCCAGTCAAGATATGAGCCCCAAATTGTCATTTCGTAAAGCGGGCGA
>CAYRXD010000058.1:0-8788 GCA_964428135.1 uncultured Candidatus Saccharibacteria bacterium
AGCGTGGCGGAAGCCAGTTCCGCCATCGGGGGGTAGATCTCTAAGTTCGGTTTTGATGGCGGCATACGGGCGATATATCTCGGGAAGACGGAATCATTCAGCCCGCTCAATATCGCGGGCGTTGTGGGAATGATGAAGCACTATAACTCCGAAGTGCTGAATGGTTTTCGCCCGAACAATACGACGGATGTTGATTTTCCGTGGCAGGATCTTTCCGGAAAAAAAGTCCCCCGTCTGAAAGCGGAGATGTTTAAAGCTTATTGCGCGCGCGGGTATTTCCATGTTCCGTTCAAAAGCGAGTCAAGACCGCTTATTTTAAACACCGAAGAACTCGCCACGCTCTATCATTTCCCGAGCGGAATCGAAACGCCGGGCTTTACCACTATCGCCTCGCGCAAAGCGGAACCTCCGGCGAATTTGCCGATTTAAAAGTAGAATTCCAGTTGTACGAAAAAATCGTACAACTGGAATTTACCGCAACTTGAGGAAGGTTGGTTCAAACGGTATACTGAATATATTGGACAGAGAATCATACCGTTTAATTTTAACAAAAACATGTCAACATACGACGAATTCAAAGACCGCTTCAAACTTTTGGCGAGCAAAAATAAGCATTTGGTTGTGAATACTCTGTCAAATATTTTTACTATGCGGTTGATAGGCAACAAAACGCATGGTGATTTGGCGGAAATCGGCATGACTGAATTTATCAACCAATTTATGTATGATTATAAAAGTATCCATGTCGGAAAGGATTTGTTCCGGGCGAAAGAACACGAAGAAGACATCGTTATTATCAATGAAATTACAAAAGCCGAGTTTCCATTAAGTTTGAAAGCATATGGAGATGGACCGCTTCAATTATCAACGGACAGCAAACAAAAAATGTTTCCTTTTTTGGAAAAGCAGGGCAAAGATGTTACAGACAAGCGGCAGATTGAAGATATTTTCAGGTCAAAAGAGTTTGCGGACTTTGATGCAATCAACGTCATGCCGCTTATTTATGACGAAAAGAAACAACGTTGCAACATCATGATTTTTAATCACAAAAAAGCGATGAGCGAAACTCATCGGATTGCGTTTGTGGGGAAACATCAAAAATTTGATGTGAAATCAAAAAGTGTCATACCCGGAAATGGCAGGACACGCTCGATTTTTATGTTCGTTGACTCCGATGGCAGATACATTTGCGAAGTGCGATATGGAGGGGCGGACGCAAATGCGCTACAAAGAGGGCTGTGGACACATACAAAAAACGCTCTTCCGTATTTTGATTCGTTGACAAACGGCTGGATTGATTATTCTCATAATCATACGCTTGTAAAGTTGTTCAGTCTTGCATTGAATAGTTCGGAGCAGGGACACGGCAAAGCGAATGAAATTTTACAAAAAGATATTGACAGGCTAAAAACTCTATGAACAGTCAGCAATTAGATCTCTACGGCAAAACAATTTTAACGACGCCAAAAACGCAGGGAATAAAATATGCTGGTTCAAAGCTTAAAATTTTACCCTATATCGTTGATATTTTGGGCGATTTGAAAGACGTTAAAAATGTGCTGGACGGCTTTAGCGGTTCTACTCGCGTATCGCAGGCGTTTGCGCAACTCGGATATAATACCACGTCAAGCGATATAGCCGCGTGGTCGGAGGTTTTTGCGAATTGTTATTTGCTGTCAAAAAAACCCGACACCTATTATCAAGAAATTATAGACCGGTTGAACCGGCTGGAAGGATATGACGGCTGGTATACGGAACATTATGGAGCGGAAGTTTCGGGAACAAAAAGACCGTTTCAGACGAAAAATACCCGGAAATTGGATGCAATACGAGATGAAATAGATAATTTGAATTTGGAATGGGAAGATAAATGCGTAATTCTTGCGAGCTTGATTTACGCGCTTGACTCTGTTGACAGTACGCTTGGGCATTACGTTGCTTACTTGTCGGAATGGTCGCCCCGTTCATATAATGATATGGTACTCAAGGTGCCCGCTAGATTTAAGCACAGCGGCACGCATGAAATTATACGCGGCGATATTTTTGAAACGATACAGAACAGAGAATTTGATCTTGCGTATTTTGATCCTCCGTATGGCTCAAACAATGAAAAAATGCCCCCAAGCAGAGTACGGTATGCTTCGTACTATCACATTTGGACTACCATTATACAGCACGATAAGCCTGTTGTTTTTGGGAAAGTAAATCGCAGAGAAGACAGCAGGGATGCGGTTGCCGCTTCCGTGTTTGAAGAATTTCGGAAAGATGAAAACGGCTCTTTTTTCGCCATGCAGGCATTGCGAAAACTTATACGAGAAACAAAATCTCGCTACATCTTGCTGTCATACAGTTCCGGCGGGAGAGCAACGAAACAAGAATTGAACGACATCATAAACGAATCCGGAGAATTGATAAAAGCGGTTGAGATTGATTACAAAAAAAACGTCATGGGAAACATGCGGTGGACGAACGAATGGATAAACAGTGATGGAAAATACCATGAGTATTTATTTTTAATGGAGAAAACGAGTATTCCGGTAAGCAAAGATGTTATCTCCGGATTTTCGTATCAATATCCAACTTTGACATTGGGAAAATCATGAACGAACTTGATGCCCTCATAGAGGAACAGAAAAAGAAAGAACTGTTCTACTGGCGCGTAGGGCGCTTCATCGGCGCGGTTTTTTTTGTTGTGCTTGCGTACGCCGGTTTTTATATTCTTGTGCCGCCGCCCTCTTTCCCTGTCGGCACGATCGTTGAAATACCGGACGGCGCGACGCTTTCGGAAGCGGCGCACATGCTTGAAGGGAAAGGCGTTATTCGTTCCGCTCTCGCATTGCGCGCTTATATTACTCTCGTAAAGAATGATCATCCTGTCATTTCCGGCTCGTATTTGCTTCCCGAGAAAGAATCGCTTTCGGCGATTGCAGAACGTATCGTGGTTGGAGAATATCGCATTCTGCGGGTCAAAATTCTTATTCCCGAAGGGTTTGACGTTACCGCTTTGAGCAAAGCGCTTGTGTCTGCCATGCTGACGTTCGACGGTGAAAAATTTCTCTCAATCGCGCAAAAAGACGAGGGGTATCTTTTCCCGGATACGTATTTTTTCTTTACGACCGCGACGCCGGAGGAAGTTGCCGCCAAAATGCGAAATAATTTTGACCAAAAAACAAAAGACCTTGCCGATAAAATAAACGCATCGGGGCATTCGCTCGCGGATATTATCATCATGGCATCAATCATTGAAAGAGAAACGATCACCCCCGCGGACAGGCGCATTGTGTCAGGCATACTTTGGAAACGCATAAAACTTGGTATGCCGCTTCAGGTAGACGCTGCGTTCAACTACGTGAACGGTAAAAGCACGTATGACCTCACTCTTGGCGACTTGCAAATCGATTCGCGCTACAATACGTATAAGTATAAGGGGCTTCCGCCTGGTCCGATAGCCAACCCCGGACTTGATACCATTCTTGCCGCTCTCGAGCCGACCGAAACACCTTACCTCTACTACCTTTCCGAAAAAGATGGTACTATGCACTATGCGAAGACTTTTGAAGAACATAAGAAGAATAAAGTAAAGTATTTGTAAAAATATGAATTTTTTGGAATCGAAAACCATACACTTCATCGGCATCGGCGGCATCGGGGTATCTGCCCTCGCGCGATTTTTTCGTGCTCGCGGGGCGGAGGTTTCCGGTTCCGACCGAGCGGATTTCGATGGCGCGAAAGACTTGGAAAAGCGCGGAATAAAAATATACACGAAACATGCGGCGGAAAATGTTCCGGCACATGCGGAGGCGGTGGTGTATTCATCTGCTATCCCCGAAAACAATCCTGAACTCGCGCTTGCGAAAGAAAAAGGCATACCCCAGCTTGATTATGTGGAGGCGCTTGGAAAGATCATGGAAATAAAATATGGCATCGCGGTTTCCGGCACGAACGGCAAGACGACGACCACGGCAATGCTCGGGAAAATTCTTGAGAAAGAAGGGTTTGACCCGCTTGTGATCGTGGGCGGCAAGGTGCCGGGCTGGGACAATAATCTTCGGTCGCCGCAAAACGTCTTGTCTCTTCAAGAAGAGGCGTTTCCGCACAACATCTTTGCTGTGGAAGCGTGCGAGTATCGCCGAAACATGCTCAAACTCCGACCAAAGATGATCGTTCTTACCAATTTGGAAGCCGAGCATCTTGATTATTTCAAAGACCTCGATGATCTGAAAACCGCTTTTGTCGAATATGTCGGCAATCTTCCCTCTGACGGTATCCTCGTCTATAACGCCGATGATCCGGCGCTTGTCGAAGTGGCGGAAAAATCGAATGCCAGAAAAGTCTCTTATGGTATAACAAACCCGGCAGACGTGACCGCGTACGCTGTCGCACATGGCACCGGCGGGCAGGTTTTTCGCGTACGTTTTGAGAACTCGGAGCTCGGGGTATTTACTCTGCCGGTGCCGGGGATTTTTAATGTGTACAATGCGCTTGCGGCGGCGGCGGCGAGTCTTGCCGTTCGGGTGAATCAGGGGAGTATTCGCGCCGCATTTCTTGAGTTTTCAGGCACGTGGCGCCGGTTCGAGAAGGTCGGCATGTTCGGCAAGAAACTCATCATCTCGGACTATGCTCACCATCCGACCTCGGTGCGGGGTACAATCCAGGCGGCGAAAGAGCTCTATCCGAATAAAAAGATATTCGTCATTTTCCAGCCGCATCAGAAAGACCGGACAGCGAAAATGCTTGCTGATTTCGCCTCTGCGCTTATATCCGCTGACGGGCTGCTTATTGCGGAGATATTTGAAGTGGCGGGGCGGGAAGACCCGCTTGAAAAAATAAGTTCGCACGACCTTGTGGCCGAGGTTGAAAATTTACACGGCAATCTCGCTGTCGGGTACGCAAGAGACAGGATTGAAGCCGAAAGAATAGTTCGCGACATAGCGGATCCGTACGACATCATTCTCGTCATGGGCGCGGGAGATATTTATAAAGTGGCGGAGAATTTAGTGAGGAAGTAGCGCTTGACTATTGTTTTACTTTTTATATAATGTAAAACATATCTACGTTAATAAAACAGTTCAATGTCCACTACAACTCTTTCAAAAAAGTATCAGATTGTCGTTCCAAAAGCCGTGCGAAAAAGCATGGGTCTTCATGTTGGCGAGGAAGTGGCGCTTCACTTGATAGACAAAAACAGGGCGGTTCTCGTACGTTCTCACACCGACCCTGTTTCGGCACTTTCCGGACTTGGAAAAGATATTTGGCGAACCCTCGGCGGTACAGAGAAATACATTAAGTCTGAACGTTCATCATGGGAAAAGTAGGAATCGACACGTCGCTCTTCATTTATCTTTTTGAGGAAAATCCCGAATATCTCGCACAATCCTCAAAAGTTTTTCGGGCTATTCAAAAAGGAAAATACAAGGGTGTTTTTTCTGTCATTGGCATGATTGAAATACTGACCGGTCCGAAAAAGAAAGGGCAGACGGGGATTGCGGCGGAATATGAGTACCGTCTTCGAAATTTCCCGAACCTTTCCATAATCGGAATAAACGAGCGTATCGTGTGGCTGTCATCCGACCTTCGCGCCAAATACGACATAACAACGCCGGACGCAATTCATATCGCGACCGCCATTGATTCCGGCGCTGAAAAATTTATCACGAACGATAAAGCGCTTAAAAAAATAAAAGAAATTAAAGTAGAACTATTATAAAATGTTCACCAAACCCTTCACTCAAATTGGGAAACACGACGCGGGAATTGCCGGCGGCAAAGGCGCATCGCTTGGCGAAATGACCCAAGCCGGCATCCCCGTCCCGTCCGGCTTCGTCATTCTCGCCGATGCCTTCGAGCAATTTCTCAAAGAAACCGACTTGAACATCGAGATTGATTCCATTCTCCACACCGTCAATCACCAAGAAATGCACACGGTTGAGCATGCTTCGGAAAGGATACAAAAGCTCATTTTGGAAGCCAAAATGCCGGAAGATATCGCCTCCGAAATCAAAAGCGAATTTGTAAAACTCGGCGCGGCATTCGTCGCCGTCCGTTCCAGCGCGACCGCAGAAGACTCTACTTCCGCCGCGTGGGCGGGGCAGTTGGACAGTTTCTTGAACACAAATGAAGCGACTCTCCTCGAAAACGTCAAAAAATGCTGGGCGTCCCTCTTCACCCCACGCGCCGTCTTCTACCGCTTCGAAAAAGGTCTTCACGATCAGAAAATCTCCGTCGCCGTCGTCATCCAAAAAATGGTTGAGAGCGAAAAATCCGGCATCGCCTTTTCCGTCCACCCCGTGACCGAAGACAGAAATCAGCTCATCATCGAGGCAGGGTTTGGTCTTGGCGAGGCGATCGTGTCTGGGCAGATCACGCCGGACAGTTATGTGGTGGAGAAGTAACGGAAAAGCGGCATAATAAAAATAATGGCGCATCCATTTTACCGGATGCGCCGTTTGATATATTTATCGCATCATTACCACTATGGTAATAATGATAAGCACGATATTTTCAATCGAAAGAGCAGATTCCTCGGCAAGGGACAGACGCTTTTCATCCGTCGGGCGGAGTTTAAAAAACAATCGCCCAAGCAGAAAAAGATTACACGAAACACTCAAGAGAAAACAAGCCCATCCCATAAGAAGCCACAATGTCGGCGGTTCGTGCGGTAAGAGATACTGCTTCAGTTGCGGATAGAATGAAAGAACATCGGTGATAATTGATCCCCAAAAAAGAATCCGATGGTTCCACCGCTTTGTGACCTGACCGACAACGACCCATGTACCGATAACCGTAACTAATCCATAAAGCACTATCGCCTCGCTTTGTCCGAGATTGAAGGTGGACTCCGGCAGGAAAGCGGCAAGAACTACGAGAAAGACATTGCCGAATATCCATGAGAGCGGCATGTACCACCCTTCATGCTTTTGCAGGTACATCGAGAAGAATAAAGTCACAGACAACATTGCCCATAGACTGTACGTTGCCATGTTAAGCTCCACCGGATGCAGCCATCCACCGATGCCGATAGAAACGTATCCGCCGATGCCCAAGGCAAAAATTATCCAACCCCATATTTTTTGAGACACAAAACCCCCTTGTCGAAATGACAAAAAATCAAAAATTTACTAGTTACATTATAGCATAATGTTGTACATTTTGTCAAGTATTTTTCATAGTTTACGGGCTGTTTTTGTGGTATATTGAAAATCATGGTCAAAAAAGAAATACCGCAGAATAATATTGTGATTTATACGCCGAAAAAGGGGCCGGTTGATTTTCGTGTGCGTGTAGAAAAAGAAACCGTTTGGTTGTCACAGAAGGATATGGCGGAGCTTTTTGAGACGGAGCGAAGTGTAATCACTAAACACCTCCGTAACGTTGTTTTGTCCGAAGAACTGAACGAAGATGCAGTATGTGCAATTTTTGCACATACTGCCGAAGATGGAAAAACGTATAAAACGAAATTTTACAATCTTGATATGATTATTTCTGTCGGTTATCGAGTCAATTCAAACAAAGCCACGCAGTTCCGTGTCTGGGCGACCTCGGTGCTTAAAAAATATCTCATTGACGGCTACGCGATAAACGAGAAGCGGCTGGAGGAGGCGAAGAAAAATTTTACGGATTTACAGTCCGTTATACAACTGCTCGGTACGAAAATATCTTCCGAAAATTTGAAAGGTCAGGAACAGGAAATTTTTTCGCTTCTCGCCGATTACTCAAAAACACTTTCCGTCTTGGAACAGTACGACAAAAGCTCGCTCAAAGAACCGAAAGGCGGGCGTTCAAGTTTCAAACTTACTCACGAAGACGCGATGAGCGTGCTTTTGCGTGTGCGTACCGAGCTTGGCACGAAAGGTGAGGCGACGGAACTTTTTGCGAACGAACGGGACGGAAGTTTCGGGGGAATTGTGAAAGGGCTCTATCAAACCTTCGGCAGAAAAGAATTGTACAAAAGTGTTGAGAACAAAGCGGCGCATTTGCTCTATTTTACGATAAAAGACCATCCTTTCTCCGACGGCAACAAACGCTCCGCAGCGTTTCTCTTTGTGTACTTTTTGGACAAGAACAAATACCTCCATAAAAAATCCGGCGAGAAAAAAATAAACGACAATGCCCTCGCCGCGCTTGCTTTGCTCGTTGCGGAATCCGACCCGAAAGAGAAAGACACCATGATAAAGCTCATCGTGAATTTAATTGCGGATTAAAATAGAATATGAGAAACAAAGCAAACAATTTCGCATACATAGACGGAGCGAATCTTCACAAAGGCGTGAGAGATTTAGGCTGGCGGCTTGATTACAGAAAATTCCGCGTGTGGCTTCGTGAAAAATACGGGGTGGAACGAGCATACATTTTTCTCGGGTATCTTCCATTTTATACCCATCTCTACCGCGATTTGCAGACATGGGGATATACCGTTGTTTTTAAGCCGACCATTTTGAACGGAGACGGAGAAGTGAAAGGAAATTGCGATGCGGAAATGGTTTTAGAAGCGGTATCGGATATGTACGAAAACGAATACGAAAAAGGGGTTATTGTTAGGGGTGACGGCGATTTTGCCTGTTTGGTAAAATTTTTACAGGAAAAGGAACGGTTCCTCACTCTGATTAGTCCGAATCACAAAAGAGCGTCGGTGTTGTTGCGAAATGCGGTTTCGGGCGATGTCGTTTTTATCGAACGTTTCAAAGATCGCCTCATGTTTCGTAAAAACGAAAAAGCCCCGGTACGGGACGGAATCCGTATGGGAGCTTCTTCATAGTAATACCTACAGTATACAGGAACAAAAAAATAT
>CAYRXD010000059.1:0-8700 GCA_964428135.1 uncultured Candidatus Saccharibacteria bacterium
AAATTGAGGGTTGGGGGTTATCCACAGTTTTTTCATAGCTGCTAGAATTAGCTATAGGAGAAAAGCCAAAACTCAATTGATGGAATTGTACGGTATGTAGGGTATTTGCGGTTTGGGCTACTAATTAAGGATGGTATGACTTCGCGCAAAAAAATTTACCCCGGACTTTGCATGCCCGGGGGTATCTTTTTGTTCCTCTTTTTTTATCCTTGTTTCATCAGTCAGTAACGCTTCCGGAGACCCCGCGGGTAACTTTCGTCGTTAGTTTCTTCAGAAACTCATCTGAATCTGCGAGGTGTTCCTCGCTGTAGCCGGTTATTCAGCTCGGCGGTATCAATTTAATAATATCATATACAGTTTTTTTGTCAAGCGTTTTTAAATTTTCTCGATGTGCGCGCCAAAAAATGGCTTAAAAAATCAACAAAATTAGGCTTGTCGGAAAACGCGCCCTTGTTCTTTCTTGATTTTTGCGCTACTATTGCCACATGACAGACCCGAAAAAAGTCGCGAATATCCGTAATTTCAGCATCATAGCCCACATCGACCACGGCAAGTCAACCCTTGCCGATCGCATGCTTGAGATCACGAACACCATCGAAAAGCGCAAAATGATGGCGCAGGTGCTTGACTCCATGGAGCTTGAGCGCGAACGTGGCATCACGATCAAAATGCAGCCCGTCCGCATGGAGTATGCTTACCGAGGACTACCCTATGTATTAAACTTGATTGACACCCCGGGGCATATCGACTTCTCCTATGAAGTTTCCCGCGCGCTCAAAGCCGTCGAAGGCTCGATACTCCTCGTAGATGCGACCCAAGGCGTACAGGCGCAGACGCTTACTACACTCGGCATGGCGCGAGATCTCGGGATTACTATCATTCCCGTTGTCTCCAAGATTGATTCTCCGCTTGCTCGCGTCGAAGAAGTGAAGGAAGAAGTGGCGGAACTCCTCGACTGCATGCCTGAAGACGTATTCGGCGTGTCGGGAAAAACCGGCGAAGGAGTGGAAGACCTGCTTCGGGCGATCATCGAGAAGGTAAAACCGCCGGAAACTTTCGTCAACGCTTCGCACGAAGCGGCAAAAAGCGATACCATGCCGGACGCTCCGCGAGCGCTCATCTTCGACTTTGAATATTCAAACCACAAAGGCGTTATCGTGTATGTGCGCATGTTCGAGGGAAGTATCAAAAAAAACGAACCGCTCTTGTTTTCCGTGGCAAAAGAAAAATTCACCGCGCTTGAAGTCGGTATTTTTCACCCGAGCCCCGTTGCAAAAGACGAAATCTCGGCGGGGGAGATAGGCTACATCGTCACCGGCATCAAACGCCCCGGCATTGCATCCGTCGGAGACACTATCACGTCCGCGAAACACCCATTGCAAGCACTTGCCGGATACATGAACCCCGCGCCGGTCGTGTGGGCTTCCGTCTACACGGAGAGTCAAGACGATTTCAACTTTTTGAAACAAGCGCTTCTGCGCCTGAAACTCACCGATGCTTCGCTCTCTTTCGAGGAAGAAACAAGCGGCACCCTCGGGCGCGGTTTTCGGTGCGGTTTCCTCGGGATGCTTCATCTTGAGATTATTACCGAACGGCTCAAGCGTGAATTCAATCTCACTCTTATTATCGCTACGCCTTCCATTACCTACGAAGTGGAATATATGAACGGCGAGAAGAAAACCATCTATTCCCCGGCGCTTTTTCCGGATTTCGGCTCATACAAAATGGTGCACGAGCCGTGGGTGGAAGCCACGATCATTACGCCGCCCGCGTACGTCGGCAACATCATCACGCTGTTCTACGAGCACGAAGCGGAAGTGGGAGACTCAAAGATCTTCGGCGAGAACCGCACCGCAATTACCGTCAATATGCCTCTCCGCGAGCTCATGCGAAATTTTTTCGACCAGCTTAAAAGCGCATCTTCCGGATACGCTTCGCTTTCGTATAAGATCACGGGAATGCGCCCTGCGGATGTGACGCGCCTTGATATACTCGTTGCGGATGAACCCGTGGTAGCATTTACTCGCGTCGTTTCGCGCAAACGCGCCGAAGAAGAAGCCGAAGATGCCGTGGAGAAGCTCTATAATGTCCTCCCGCGGCAGCTTTTCGTCGTGAAGATCCAAGCGAAAGCCCTCGGACGGATCATCTCATCGCGCACCCTTTCCGCCATGCGAAAAGACGTCACCGGCTACCTCTACGGCGGCGACATCACCCGAAAAATGAAACTTTTGGAAAAACAAAAAAAAGGAAAGAAAAAAATGAAAGCACGCGGGAAAGTAAACATCCCGCATGAGGTATTTTTGAAAATGATGAAACAGTAAATAATAATGTCAAAAAAATCCTCCGCCACGGAGGATTTTAACTTTTTTCGAGAAAGATTTGAACAGTGATGTGATATGATGAAATTATAAAGCTAAGGGCTCGTTTCAGATTTTCGCGAGCTTTGATTTTTTGGATTGAGCAAATCTTGAACGACCTGGAAAATAAGGAGCGACCTAAATTTTAACGACCGCAGGGAGTATAAAATTGGAAGTGCCCTTGTGGTGCGAAGCGACTATGTTTTCGGAAGTACTCTTGTGGCGGCATATCGAGATATGGTGAGACAAAATGACTTTTGGTTTGATTGAGAAAACAATAAGACATTTTGAAAGATTGCGGAAATATGGAAGCGAAACATGGGTGTTATTTGTGGAGGAGGGAGGATAAGGGAGAGGCGATAAAGGCCACCGCCCGCCACAAAAAGAAAGGCGTGAATTCAGATACTGTTTGCTTTATATGATACTTACTGATATAATCTGCTATATACTACATAGCAATAAAAATCAATTTTATGAATGAAAATACACTAAAATTTGATCGCCGGATAAAGAGCCCCGAGCCTCATATTGTAGCTCTTTTGGCTGAAATTGATGGAATCAGGGGTGAGTTCAAGTCGGGACTTCGAATGACTCCACAAGCAATTACTAATCTCAAGAGGTCTACACTGATTACATCTGCCGGGGCTTCTACTCGTATAGAAGGAGCAAAACTCTCCGACGAAGAAGTTCAGAAAATAATGCAAGGACTAGCTGTCTCAAAGTTTGCTGATAGGGACTCGCAAGAAGTTCAGGGTTACCTTGAGACACTTCAAAATGTTTTTGACAGTTACCAGGCATTACCGATTCGGGAGGGTACGATTTTGTCATTACATAAGGAGTTGCTCAAGTACTCAACCAAAGACGAAACACAGCGCGGGGAGTACAAGAAAAAAGAAAACATGGTTGGCGTGATTGGACCGGATGGTAAAGTGGCGCGTATAATATTTGAAACAACCAAAGCATACCTTGCTCCGAAAGAAATACAAGAGCTTGTTGAGTGGACAGGCGAAGCTTTTGAAAAAAACAGATTTCACCCGTTGCTCGTAATTGCAAACTTCGTCATCGAATTTTTGAAAATCCACCCATTTGAAGATGGAAATGGGCGGCTTTCTCGTGTTCTGACCAATTTACTCCTCCTTCGTCACGGATACCAGTTCGTACAGTATGTGTCTCATGAACAGCTCGTAGAAAAACGAAAAGACGAATACTATGTTGCACTCCGCAAATCACAAGAGACATTCAAAACAATGGATGACACCATTTCTCCGTGGCTCAATTTTTTTCTTACGGTAATAAAAGAACAGGCAACAAAAGCACTGGTTTATTTGGAAGAAGAAAAAGCTGAAGATACTCTTTCGCCGAAGCAGTATGAAGTGTGGAGATATATATCCGGCGTTAGTGAGGCTAGTCCGAGCGATATAATGCAAGCGACCGGTATTGTCATGCCGACAGTTCGACAAGGACTGGAGCGGCTTCTTTCGCTTGGAAAAGTGAAACGAATCGGGCGGGGAAGAGGGACGAGATATGTGAAAATATAACAGAAAACACCATTAAAAACCATGCAAATACAATCAACCCTCACAAATCAATCCAGATAGCTGTATCTGAAAAAGTAAAATCCGTCGACGGATTATACCGGAGATACTCTGATGATATTCTCATTGTTTGTTCCGAAGACAGGCTTACGGAAATGATGCTTTTTTTGAAAAATGAAATTGAAAAAGTAAAACTTAAAATTCAGGAGAGTAAGACCGAAATCCGAATCTTTCACGAAGCTCAAGGAAAGATATTTTGTGCAAATATAAACGGAAATCCCTCGAAATTGCAGTATTTAGGGGTTGAGTTTAATGGGGTGAAAACTTTATTGCGTCATAAGGGATACGCAAAATTTGAACGAAAAATGATTGGCAAAATTCGACAAGAAGTTATTGTCGGCAAGAAGAATAAAACACCCCTGTCTAAAAAAAGGATTTATGAAAAATATTCTCCCCTTGGAAAAATGAATTATCCTAGTTATGCAAAATCTGCCAGTCGTTCTTTGGGTTCGGGTGAAATAGGGCGGCAAGTTGGTTCGCAAAGAATAATGAAAAATATAAAAAAGCGTATAAAATCAGAAATTTTACGGTCAGAAAATTTCTCTTAATTATTCCACGTTCTAGAAAAAATAGAGGTTGTATTTATACATTGTAAGGCTGTGAATAACCCTGTTTTTTTAGTGCGTTCTCTCGGAAAACCCCTTTTTTTTTCGCCTCTCTTTCAACCTGGCTCGCACTACTCAGCAAGTTTCGAACATTTGACTGGGGGCGGATGAATACAAGTATCCGACTGTCGTTCTCTCCCAAATGAAGCAGTTACTAGCCGAACAGCAAGAGGGATAACCCCGAAATCCCACCTGTTTGCCCTTGTGGCGAACTTTGTGCCTTTGGTACCGTCTTACATTATGACCCACCGGTTTGACCAAATTTGAACCCTTGGAACGATTTGCTTAACTCGAGCAATATTAAGCAAATTATTCCGAGTCATAATTGCTTAACAACCTACGGCTAAAAAATAAGTTTTATGCCTGTGGCGAGCAGGAACACGGCAATCACGATACGAAACTTATTCTGCGGTATCCGATCGACAACTTTTTTTGCGATCTGCGCTCCAAGGAAAGAGACTGGAATAAAAAGAATCAATCCATACCATAATTCTCTCGGCAATGTCGCACCACCGGTGAAATAAGTAATGATACGAGTGGAGTCGACCAAAAGACCGATCGCTCCAGCGGTAGCAATGAAAACGGCCTTAGGTAAATCAAAAGCAGAAAGAAATGCACTCCGGATTGCACCGCCTATGCCGAACATACCTGCAAAAAATCCTGAAAGAGCACCACCGGATAGTGCGGTTATGTTACCGGCAGGAATCTTGAATTTTGATTGAAAAGCTACGAACAACGCATATCCGGCAAGGAACGCACCGAGAACACGGAGCAGTATTTCCTCATTCGCTCCAAGTGAAATATACGCACCAAGATAACTGGTAACGAGTCCGACAACTCCAAACAGAGCTAGGAGGTGCAAATTAAAACCGGAACGAAATAGTGCGACTTTCCAAATGTTGCCAAACCAGTGGATGATCGCTACTAGAAATATTGCTTCTACCGGCGGAAAGAATATCACCAAGACCGGGATCATAAGCGTAGATGTCCCGAATCCTGTGATTGTGCCAATCGTGGCGGCGATAAGAGTTAGTAATGCAATGTAAAATATTTCCATATTAATTCAGCGACCAAATCGCATAGTTTAAATACATCGCGAAGCTCACCCAAAGAATGTAGGGCACGAGAAGCCAGGCGGTCGGTTTAGAAATTTTATAAAACGCAACGATTGTGGCGAGGATGGCGAGCCAGAGGAATACGATCTCAATAAGCGCACCGCCGGGACTGTGCAGACCAAAAAAGATAATCGACCATAGCGTGTTCAAAATCAGCTGACCGAGGAATATGCCGAGGGCGATTTTTACATCCCTGCGATCCAGTCCCTTTTTCCAAACAAGGAAGGCCGCGATGCCCATAAACGCAAACAGTGTCGTCCAGACCGGTCCGAATACCCACGCCGGAGGATTGAAAGTCGGCTTGACGATCCCTGCATACCAGCCAGCGATTGACGGAGTCGTAAACACCGAACCGATAATACCGGCCATCTCGGAGACTACGATAGCAATGATGAGTTTGAATGTGTTGTTGATTTTCATTAGTTCAATTTTTTTCTCTACAACTCTACCTTTGTTCTCATTTTATATAATATCTGTCGTTTAGTCTATGTTTTTAAGCTCCGCGCTTGGGACGAAGTTCGCGAGGCGATTTTGGAGGAGGGAGGATAAAAAAATGAGGCAACATTACGTTGCCTCAAGTTTATGCCAATGGTTTACTTATTGCGGTTATGTAAGAAGTTTCGAGTGAATATCTTGCGGTATAGAAGCCGGTTTACCGTTTTTATCTATCATGACGACTACCGTCAAAAAAAGTGTTACCGTCTTCTCTCCGCGCAAAATTTCCTGACTATAGGTGAAACTTGAGTTTCCAACTTTTTCAACTCGCGTTTTTATACTCACTCTGTCGGAAGGGAATACTTCTCCGAGATACTCTATGCTCATTTTGCGGATTACACTTCTTAATCCATAGGTTTCCTCTATTTCCCCGAAATCAATCCCACGTTTCTTCGCAAAGTTATTTTGCCCTCGCCGGAAGAGGTCAAGGTATTTTTTGTAGTTTACATGCCCGTACTTATCGGCGTACGATTTTTTGATAACAATTTCAAGCGTTTCAGTATTCATTTATGCCTCCTCGATTCTAGGGTTAGCGTACCAGAAATCGGGGAATTGTCAAAAATTCTCTCGGGTGTATTGGGCTGCTATTTCCGCCATGCGAGGCTTTCTTGTATTTGTCTCGCGAAGACTGTGGTCAAGATTCGGCAGTTCAATCCATTCATGTTTAAGGGAATACTTGGATCTGTCATAAATCATTTGTTGAGATTCCATCGGCACGATTGTATCATTCGCTCCATGTAAAAAAATGAATGTGCCACGGTAGTTATCAAGCGGGCGAAGTAACCGTTCGGTGCTCGGCAGGGAAGAGAGAAGGGGTTTTGTAGTTTCCGGATTCTTTCCACAACCGCTCCCGACCATTATTACGGTTTTCATTTCAGAAAGTACGTGTGGAGTTCCGAGAAGAGTGGTGCCGCCAAGCGAAACGCCGATACCCCCCCACATAAAATCTGGCGAAAAAATGTTTTTGTCGCAGTATTTAAAAGCACTTTCGACCTCGACACATTCTTGTTCAAACGTTTTTCCAATAAAAGCGTCTCGGTCAATTTTATCGTTCAGGCGAGAAGTTCTCACGAAAACCAAGTGGTAATCATCCTCCAATAATTTTACGAGTTCGTTATCCCACGAAAGATCATCCGGAACGTGCTCGCCATAAATTCCTTTCAACGCCAAAACAACCTTTTTTGACGGATTAGTACTCGGGTAATGATAGATTTTTACATTACCCGAAAACAGTCCGGGGGTCTCGTGGGTTTCCATATATAAAATAATACCCCTTTGCTCGCAATGAGCAAACAAAACTCAACCAAGGGATCAAAAAAGAAGAAGCGATTTTCATCGCCTCTCTTCCAACCTGGCTCGCCCTTCTCTCTGACTTTCGAGCATTTGACTGGATCAAAGAGTACAAGTATCCGACGGTGATGCACGATCAGATGAAAAGTCTGCTGGCCAAGTATGAGAACTTATAACCCGTTCTTGCCCCATGTTTGCCCTTGGGGCGAGCGGTTCAACCGGAGTAAGAGATTTGCACCAACTCGGAAACCGGAAACGATTGTGAACGAGTTTTGAGACTTTAAAACGATTTGCTTAACTTAAGCAATGTTAAGCAAATATGGCCAGATGTTTTATTTATCTACCTGCGGTCGCTCGGCAATATATCGCAAGATCGGATTCGCTCTCATCTTCCAGTTGCGGGATATGTGGCGATAGATACGCACGAATAGGGCAAACAGCAAGTAGCCGATTGCGACGCCAACTGTATTAAATATCAGGTCATTTATATCGGCGACCCGGAATGTCGTGTTTGCCATGAATCCCGTTACAAGCTGTAAAAGTTCGATAACAATGCTTACGAGCAAGCCGGCGACAACTACTCTTTTCATGCGGAAATTTGTAATGAACGGCAGGCCGAAGCCGAACGGCATCATAAACAGAATGTTAAGAAAAGAAGTTTTTACGTCCTCTAACGTGAGCGTGGCGAGCGGAATAAGATTCACATTTGTCCCATCACTAAATCCATTCAACATAAGGTTCGGTACGAAATGCTGTAGGAGAAGCAGAGATTGAAATTGAATCAGTGTATAATCCAGAACTTTATACAGATAGATGTAGAAGATAGAGAAAAAGAGCACATACACGAGACCTTTCTTTTTCTTCAGCAGAAGAAATGTGATGATGCCGAGCCAGATCAAACCGACAAGGAGTATCGTTACTGTGTTTATAGTGCCGTTTACTTTCTCATATGCTTCAGAGTTTTCATTTCGTACGGCAATAGGATTTGCCTGGCCTGCCTGTGGTGAGCTTGTCGAACCCGTTCCAATTGTTTCCGTTCCATTGCAGACCACAACAGCATCTGCGGTAAATGTGCCATCGCGATTGTTATCTCCGACCAGTGTTACTCGGTCTCCAATTTTCAAATCGGATAGAGTTGCGTAGCCATTTGAAGTTTCGATTGTTGCATTGCGTCCAAGAGCGACAATTAAATTGCCGGTACCTTTATTGCCACCTTCATTTAGCTTAAGAGTGAAAGTATTAC
>CAYRXD010000060.1:0-8684 GCA_964428135.1 uncultured Candidatus Saccharibacteria bacterium
TTCAAGAGTTCCCGATCACTCATATATCTCCTCCTTTCTGAAAACATCTTGGCCCCGAAGAACACGGCGAGTGCAACAAAAAACAAAAGCGCAATCCAGTACATGGTCCCAACCCCAGCGTTTACTGGTACTTCTTCCTCAACCGCTTTTTTTGCCGGAGGCGGAACTTTGCCCGCAACAGTAAACTTAAGCTCCGACTCGGTCACGTTTCCCGCCTTATCATATGCAAGGATCTTTGCCGTATGCTCTCCCGGATCTTGCCCTGAAAGCGCGTATCCGTCCGCTGTAATATCTTTTAATGCCACGGGCGTCATCTTCCCGCCATCAACGTTCACTTCATACCGGTCGATCCCGGATGCCGTGTCGGTCGCATTGAATTGCAGAAGGATATTTCCGCTTCCCGTCGAATCTTCTTTTTGAGTGACGGAGAATTTTTCGGGAGGAGTTTTGTCCACCATCACTTTCCGATGCGCCGCCGTCCCGGATCCGGACGCATTGCGAAAAAGAATGTGAAAATAATGCACGCCATCCGCAATGTCTTTTATCTCTTTTTCTATAAGAGGCGGATCATACACTACCGTCGGAGAAGATCGCGGGCTTTCATCGAAAAGAATTTTTAGAGACGTGACGCTTGCCGGTACGTCCCAGGAAAATTTTGCCGTGTTCTCTTTATACCATTTTTCCGGATCGGCATGAGTGCCGGAACTGACAACGGGAATGGTCGGAACCTCTCCTTTTGGCGCTTCTGATTCTTTTGGCGGCTCTTTCGGCGGCGCTTTTGCCTCCGCCTTGCTGACAGTGTATGCCGCCCCTTTCACGTCAGACAAAGCATTCGTCCCCTTTCCGTCGGCGGCAAGAACGCTTGATTTATCTTTCAGGAACGAAACCGCGCCGCTTCCTTCTTTCAGCCCCTTAAAAACAACGGAGAGAACGGTCTTTTTGCCGGTAAACGGCGTTGGTGACCCGCCCCCGAAAGAAATGGTTCCGTCCGTATTCGAGAATTTCGGTTCCACCGTCCACAAGCTGAACGCGGAACCTTCTTTGGATACGCTTTGCACCGACAAAACGGCGGCGTCAAAAGTAATTTCTGACTCAGCGACGTTTACTTCCGTGTCAGACTCAACCACCACGGAGGCGGTAAAAGTTTTGCCTTGTTCGTACGTACCGGTCGCGGGAGTAAAGGAGAGCGTAGCGGCAAAAGCATAAGAAGGAAGCGCAAATACAAAAATGGAGAAAAAAAATATTCGTACTTGAAAAGGAAAGTAAGGCATAATTTCTAATTTCCAATTCCTAATAAAATGTCCAATGCGTCAATGTCTATAATTTGAGACATTTGGATTTTTATTGGAAATTAGTTATTAGAAATTGGATATTTTTACACATGCACCGCTTCCGCGTGTTTCTCTTCCATCTTATGTTCATCGCCGATCTTCGTAACGCGCATTTTTATCTTTTTTCCTGAAGAATTTTTGAGCGGGAGGTTCAAAATAAGCACGCCGTCTTTGACTTTCGCGTCGGCGCTTTCGGAATCGATCTCTTGCGGAAGAATTATCTGACGGAAACACTGCCCCCACGTGCATTCTTCGAGAGAAAATTCTCCCGACCCTTCGTGGTGTTCGGAAGAGACCTCTTCCGGTCTTTTGTACTCGCCTTGAATGGTGACAACATCATTGTCCCCCTCAATGGAAATATCGAGCTTGTCGAGATTCAGCCCCGGAATCTGCGCGTAGATGGTAATACTCTGATCGGACTGAAACACGTCTACCGGCAGCTGCGCTACGCCGGAAACGACCGCAGCGCTCCCCGGCTTAGCGACAGACGGACTCGGCAAACCTGCCGCCTCGTCTTGTTTTACGATGCCCTCCCGTTTGAGTTTGCGCAAAAAAGAATTCATAGTGTTCTTATATCGTGTTTAGAAAAAATTAATAACCGAATTATTTTTAGTATATCAAATGAGCAAAATGACGGAAGTGGATAACAAACAAGGGCTATCACTTCTCGCCGTTTCCATAACCCTTCGGATTGTTTCTTTTTCTTTTCCGCAAAAAGAGCCCGAAAAGAAAAAGACAAACAAAGAGCAAGAGAAACAAGGCAAACATCGGCAAAGATCCGGCATGCGAGAATGCGGAGTCGAAGAATTCCAACAAGGCGCCGACGGGAGGAATTACTGACAAGAAGGCTGGAGTAAAATATGATTTCATATCAAAAAAACCGCGGACTTCTGCAATCAGACCGCCTTCCGTATCCGAGATAGCAATATCAACGGGATATTTCCCCTCGCGAGAGAAGAGAGAAATCACTCCTTCATTCGCCGTATGTTCTGAATTTTCGCGCAGAAGGAAAGAAGAATCCTGCCCGATCCCTAAAAAATTCCTTATGGTGAGCACGGCAGACTCGGTTCTGGCGGGCAAGAGGCTTTTCGGAAGGGAAATTTTGAGATCTTTTCCGCTGTCGAGGTATACCGTATCCTCTGACACCGAAAGCGCTTTTACTGCGCCCCCTATTTCAAAGAAATCGAGATCCGAGAACCGCGGCGCGAAAATGATCGGCTTGTCGGAAACGGGGACCGGGATCGACGGCGTCGTTTGGGGTACGAGTTTCGGTTCTTCCTCTGTCAAAGATGATTCCGGCGATTCTAAAAGAGCCGAAGCGAGCGCCCCCGAAGAATACGCGCCGTTCCCGTCCCTCGCAAAGATGGCGTAATAATATCTTTTTCCAAAAAGAACATTGGTGTCATACGTTTCCTCTCCTGTTCCTTCGTATACCGAATCTCCGTCATACGGATCCGCCGGATAGCCGTCTTCTTTTCTCACAACCCGCACCGCTTCAAAGGCGCCGTTATCCGGATTTTCCCATGTCAGCGCGAAAAAATTCGTATCAGGCGAAGCGGTAAAGTCGCCCGGGTTCGCCGGAGGAATTTGGTTTGTTTGCGCGAGCGTTGTGAATGTTCCATTGACGCTCCTCGTATTCCCCAGAGAATCTTTGGCTGCGATATTGTACGAGTACAGACTCTCCGGCGACAAATCGCCAAATACCGCCATGTGCGTCGTCGAGTACTCAGGATCAAGTCCGCTTCCGGTAAAATACGCTGTTGTCGTGCCCCAGAAAAAAATGGAGAGCGCCGGCTCATCGGTATTCCATGATACTGTCGCCGTATTTGCGTCAAGAATCACGCTGATATTAATGATCGCGGGAGGCGTATTGTCTTCTATGGTGAATTTCCAACCTGAAGATCCCGAAAGTCCGGAGAAAGCGTTCCCGGCAAAATCGTGCACCATTCCCGCGGGAAGCTCTATATAATATGAAGCGCCTTCTTGAAACAACGCGTGCGGCTGTAGGGAAAGTATCCGCTGTGCCGTAAGCGTTACCCGAGAACTCGTTACCGGAATCGTATCAAAAATACTGTTATCCGAAGATTTTTTAATGACAATGGTTCCTCCTTGTATCAAGAGGTATTCATCAAACGTCATGGAAATGACCGTGGTCGATGCAACACCGAAAGCGTTTTTCTTCGGCGTAAAATCCACGATGACAGGAGGCTGATTATCCGCACCGCCACCCCCTCCACTCGACGGTGGTGGCGGAGGCGGAGCTTCGCTGTTATCGCTCAAAGAATCACACTGCAAGTCTGCCGGAAAATCGATAAGAGTATCGCCGTCATCGTCAATGCCGTTCTGACACTCCGGATTATCTACTGTGACATTTAAGTTTGTGCTGGCAGCAGAAACAGAAACCGCAGACGAAAACCCCAGTAAAAATAAAATGATGAATTTTTTGAGGAAAATACACATCGGGCGGGCATTAGACCTCTTTCAAAAGTCCACGAATTGTTTATATTTTAAGCCACTAGACAAGTGGAAATACGGACTTTTGAAAGAGGTCTATTATACAAAAACACAAATTACAATTTCCAAACAAAGCACAGCAAACAAGAAGATATTCTACAAAAACTGTTTGTGTTTTGCTTGGTATTTGTAATTTGTGCTTTGTGCTTTTTTACTTAAACGATATATTGATCTTCACTTTCCTCCTCATATAGCGGAGAGCGAGGTATGCAAGAATGACCGCCCCGAAGAACTCGGAAATATACCACACGGGGAAAACATAAAAGGATACGCTTTTTGCGGTGAGCTCCGCACCTTCGCCGTCAACGATTGAAAGCGCGGCGGTATATTTTCCCAAAAGCAGCCCCTCTACATCCCATTTCGCGGTCAGATTCCTTATACCCGTAGGCAACACGATCTGCCCCTGTACGGGCACCTCGCCTATCTCTTTCCCGAAGATATTCGTGATAGTGATCGTTCCTTTCGGCTCAAAGTGAACCGTTCCCGTATTTTCAAATCGTATGGAAAAATCAATAGGCGCCTTCTGGTAAAATTTCTTACTTGTGAGAAAATCAAGTATTTGCCCTTTTTGAAGATGATTGCCCGGAACCGTAATAAGAACCAGAACGCCGACTTGCGTTCCAATATTCAATGTTTCTCCTTCTCCGGTTCTAGTCGCCTTAAAGAAAAGAACGCCGTAATGCCCGCCCGGCTCGGCGTCAAGCGGCGCCCGTATAACGTAGGGAATCCGCTGCGCTTCGCCTTTCTTGATCAAAAATTCGTGCTCGTTGTTTTCTCCGAGGCTGATCCAGTCCATGGCGGTCGTTACCCCCGGCGCTCTTCCGACAAAGTTCACGCCCTCATTCCCCGCAAAAGGCAGAAAGTCTTCAACTTTGAGCGTTATTTTCGTATCGCTGTCATCGTTGCTCGCATTGGTAAGAGAAATAAACCCATGCGCCTCCTCGCCGGGGTTAAGAGTATGAGAAACTTTGATCGGCTGGATCGTAAGCCCCGTTCCCGCGAAAGCACTCTGCGCCGCAAAAAAAGATGAAATAAAAAGCACAAAAAACCACAAGAAACAGTTTTTCATTTTGCGCATTGTAGCGTAAACCATGAGAAATTTATTATAGCATAAGAGATACTTTCTCGTACAGCGGCACGGTTGATAAATTGACAGTCAATGGAACGGTGGTACATAAGTGAGTCAACACACTTTTATACCCGCCCTCTCGGTAAAGAAGCTGGGCGGGCATAAACAATCAACTCATATCATAAACTTTCTGTCATAACAAGATATTATGTCCCCGTCACCCAAGTATAGGTAAGGTCTCCAGCGTAAGCCCCCGCTACTTGGGTCGTTGGCACATCAAGATAGTACTGCACGGTGTTGATGATATTAGTGGCACTGTAGACACTCACTGCCCCTATGCGCTTGTTCGATGCAGTAGTACTTGCTATTCCCGCCCAGAGTTGGCTACCGTTATAGTTGACATCGCTTGTGCCCCACCAAGTACTTGCACGGAATGGAACGGAACCGGAAGCGGACATAACACGGAACGCGAGCACATCATCGCCAGCCGTAACAGTCGTAGCATTTCCTGCCGAAGTGGTCGCCGCGCCGGGAACCCACTGCGTATCATCTGTGATTCCGATGGAAGCATCGGTATTAAGATCAAGAGCGGTGTTGCCTGTTTCTGTGGTACCGGTCATGGTTATGTTCCATGCCGGAGCATTCGTCAAAACATCCGTTGTCGTCGTAGCAAAGAGCGGAGTACCGGGAGTCAAAGAACCGAAGGAATTTGTGGAAGCGGCAAACGTCACCGTCTCCGCGATAGTAACCGTCAATGTTTCCGTTTCCGGATTCGCGGCATACGCATCGTACGCATAGACGCTCCCGAACACGAGAGCCGCGAGGGTGGTTGCCGAAAAAAATGTTTTGCATTCTTCGAGGAGTCCTTTTTTATCGAACGCGTTAAATCGTGTAAGGTTCATAGAGATAAAGAGAAATAAAAAATTGATAAAATAATAATAAAGAGAAAGTTGTGTACCTTGTTTGTCCATTTATTATATTCCGCCGAGTATATTGTGCAATGAAAGTTATCCCCAGTACAATGAACTCGCTGACCGATGCAAAAAAAGACACCCGAAGCGCCGAATGTCTTTTTTTTTTGTTAATCAGATTTACCCGGCGTTCAAGTTTCTTAAACTCGTTTCCATGTACCGTTTCATCAAGGCTGATGAGGGTGCCGGTAAGTTTTCTCTCAATCGAAACCAGTCGGCGGGTGTGGTCTTTTTGATCTTCTTTTACCGAGGATAGTTCTTTTTTTATTTCCTCTTGACCTGTTTTCAATTCCTCAAAACCGTTTACCGTAAACACGGCAAGTTTTTCCAAGGTTACTTTCCCCTTCTTCTCTGGAGCTACTTTTTTTACTTTTTTCTTTTCATTTTTCATATCATGAGTATGGAGCGGCTTGTTTCAAAAAGCAAACAACTTTTAAGCGAGGTTAAACCTCGCTTAAAAGTCTTGCTCCGCGCATCACGGCGCGCCGGTCAGCGTAAAGGTAATATCCCCGGTATACGCCCCCGCCTGCTGCGTGGTCGGAACATTCAAATAATACTGTACGGTTCCAAGCTGTTCGGTTAATGCCGCTACGCTTGATATGCTTATGCGTTTGTTTGATGCGGTAGTGCTTGCAATCCCCGCCCATTTCGCCGTGCCGTCATCGTCGTTCGCTCCCCACCACGTCGGAGCGCGGAACGGACTGGAGCCGGAAGCGGTCATCACGCGGAAGGCAAGCACATTTCCCGAACTATCGAGCGAACCTCGAACAACGGCGTTTCCCGCCGAAGTGGTCGCGGCGCCGGGAATCCACTCCGTCTGGTCGGGAATGCCGATGGAATAGTCGGGTCCCGTCGAATAGTAGAGCGTCGTTGATGCGGCGATACTTCCCTGATTGTTGCCGTACGTAGTGACGTTCCAATCCGCGCCCGGAGCAAGAACGGAAATGGTCGAAGTGGCAAACTTGTATGTGCCCGGGGTAAGGGTACCGAAAACATCGGTCGATGCGGAAAGCGTGAGAGAAACCGCCGCCGAAAAAGTAATGGCGATGTTATCCGTCTTCAAAGTCGTCGCCGCGGTCGTCGTCCCCGTCACTACCCGCGCGGTCACGATATTACTGCTGTAATAGTCGGAAAGCGAAGTGGACTGCGTGCCGGTGAGCGTAAAGTCGCTTCCTCCGGTCGGAGTGAGATTCGTTTCCAGATTCGTCCAGGCGCTGTTGGTGTAATTGTAAAGCTGAAGCGAAGTGGACGTGGAAACGGAGACCTGCCCTTCCCAAGTAACGGTAATCTGGTCGGTGTTCGTGGTGCTCGCTTTTTTGAAGTTGTAGGCGAGCTTGCTTGAGGTGGCGGCAAAGAGAGAATCATAAAGATCGTCCGAAGTGGCGACGTTGGTGTAGCCGCCGTCGTCGAGGAAGGTGGCGAGACTCGCGGACGTGTTCGGGAGGTACGCGAGGGGCGAAGTGGTGCCAACGCACGAACCGTTCCCGCAGTGGGCGACTTCAAGGAATGTCGAGGTGTCATTCCGATAACTGATACCAGGGAAACCGTCGGTGCCGATGGCTATGGAGGTGAAGACGCTTGATACGGCGTTTTGAGCGGTGATGGTGCGGGAGGCGCAGGTGATATCTTGGCAGTGAGCGACTTCAAGGAAGCCGGTGGCATTGTTCCGATAACTGATAACCGGGAAGCCGTCGGTGCCGATGGCTATGGAGGTGTATTGGCTATTGACGGCGTTTTGCACGGCGATCGTGCGACTAGCGCAAGCAACATCGGTGCAGTGGGCGACTTCGAGGAAGTTGGAGGCGCCCATGTAACTGATGACAGGGAAGCCGTCGGTGCCGATGGCTATGGAGGTGTAGGCGCTTGATACGGCGTTTTGGGCGGTGATAGTGCGGGAGGCGCAGGTGATATCTTGGCAGTGAGCGACTTCAAGGAAGCCGGTGGCATTGTTCCGATAACTGATAACCGGGAAGCCGTCGGTGCCGATGGCTATGGAGGTGTATTGGCTATTGACGGCGTTTTGGACGACGGGGGCGGGAGTGCCGGTGCAGGCGGCGTTGGTGCAGTGGGCGACTTCGAGGAAGTTGGAGGCGCCCTGATAACTGATAACCGGGAAGCCGTCGGTGCCGATGGCGATGCTGGTGTAGGCGCTCCCTATGGCGTTTTGCGTGGAAGTCGCAGCCCCCCGCGCTTCTTTTGAATACGTAAGGGTGCGGGCGGATTCTATGGTGAAGGTCGGCGTCACGGCATACGAGTCAAAGAGCGTTGTCGTGGAAGCCGACACGACGCGGAGTTCGTAGGTGGTGCCGAGGGTTGCGCCGCCGGTCTCGATGGCAAAAGCAAGCTCGGTGCATTTTGACGGACCGATGTCGAAGGCGGTGGAAGTCGCGGTGCCCGCGACGAATCGCCCTTCGGTGAAGGCGGTGCTGGCACCGCAGGAGGCGGTGACTTGTTTGGAGGTGAGAGGGACGCCGCCGGGTCTCCCCCACAATGCGCCTTTGGTTGAAAGAGAGTAGCGTATGGCAGTGGTGGTGGAGAGGTCCGCCCAGGTGCCCGCGCTCGCTCTCCACTGCAAGCGGTACTGATTGGTGCTCGTTGCGGTGCCCGTGTTGTCGACTTGGATACGGGCGATGAGCCGCTCGCCGATTTTCACGTTGCTGATGGAACTTGAGGTTGCCGCGCTGTGGCTTTTCGTGTAGCTGTTCACATCGCCTCCGTCGTCGTTTAAGAAGATGTAATCGCGCTGGGTGAGGGTGGGGGTAGCGGCGCTCGCCGTCGTGATCTCCGGTACAACGGAAT
>CAYRXD010000061.1:0-8682 GCA_964428135.1 uncultured Candidatus Saccharibacteria bacterium
TCAAAATGCGGAATATCGCCCCAACGCCGAATTTCCTGATTGTCCGCATCCGAGTATACTGCACGTCCCGGAGATGTGCTCTTTCCTCTCGGTGTTGCAAAAGAACGGGTAGAGATATTCTTGGCTCCCGAGGCAAAGAAAAACGAATTGCGCGTGAAATTCGCGGAGAAGAGAATCGAAGACGGGCAGGTGTTCCTGACGCTTCTGGTGAAAGCCAAAGGGTCGTATGCCAGCTCTTATAGCAGTTCGTCTGCCTCAACAACCGCGACCGGCACAACCGCGACGACCACCGCTCTCACCGCCACGACTACCGCAACCACGACACCAGCCGCTGTTACCGAAGATGCCACTCGGCGTTTCAATGCAACGATTGCCTACTTGGAAGGCATCAAAGCTGACCTTTTGAAAAACGGCGACGAGTTTTCAGCGTCCGCGCTCCAAAACGCAATCGATGCGATGATTGCACAGGCGCAAGAAGCGCCAACCGTGAACGGGACTTCCGTTTTGGTGAAAGTGAAGGAGAATGCCAATAAGTTCAAGATGGACGTGCGTATCGCGAACAGTACCACGACGACGAAGATCGCCGTGACTCATAAAAATAATGAACACGGGAACGGGAACGACAAAAAAGATAAAAGTGATGACAACGACGACCATGCAAGCGGTACGACCACTACCGTAGTCAAGGAAACATTCTTCTCCAAGATCTTCCATAAAGAAGACAAAAAAGAACACGACAAGAAAAGCGACAAAAAAGATAAGCATGAAGATGAAGATGACGACGAAGATGAGCACGAAGGTTTTTTTGATCGATTCGGAAAGAAAGCGACAATATGTCATATTTCCGACGGACACAACAAAACGATCTCGGTAGGAAAAAGCGCCGTGAAAGCTCACCTTGCGCACGGAGATTCTCTTGGGAAATGCGGCGAGGACGGGACAGCCACCACAACGCCGGATACGACCGCGCCGGTAGTTTCAAACATTGTTTCTCATCCGGCGACTTCCACAGCAAGCGTTGATTGGGATACGAATGAAAATGCTTCCTACAAATTCTGGTACGGCACGACTTCCCCCCTTGTTCTTTCGGGAACGCCCGACAAAACCGGGGGCGCAAGCACCCACCAAACAGCAACACTCACCGGGCTTTCTTCTGACACGACGTACTATTACGTAATTGCCGCGACGGACGCATCGGGCAACACTTCGACTTCTTCACAACAGTCATTCAAAACCGCCGTCATTCCCGATACCACCGCACCGACCATTTCCGACCTCTCTGCCGCTCTGATCACCGCAAACAGTGCGACGGTTTATTGGAATACGAACGAATCCGCAACCGGTAAAGTGCGATACGGCACCACCACCCCGCTCACGAATGTTCTTGAAAATACCGCCCTTTCTCTCACGCATTCATTTGCTCTCATCGGACTCACCGCAAGCACGACCTACCGCTACATCGTCTCCTCGACCGATGGCGCGGGGAATACGGCAACGTCATCTGAGCTTGCGCTCGAGACATTATAAAAAAATAAAAATACCTCGGAGTATAGTTACAGGACTCGGTTGCAAGGTCATTTTTCTTGTGCTAGGATAGCCGCACCATGAAAATCAAAATGGAAGCTAAAATCCCGCTCTTTTCTCTCGCACTCTTTTTTGTTTCTTCGACCGCCGCCTTTGCATCCGCTCCGCTCGGTGATATTCTCTATCAAAACCTCGGCATGTCTTCCTATGCGGACGGCGAGATAACCCCTCCGCACTGTATCCCGGCTGGCACTACCAGTCTCTACTCCTGCCAGTTCAACCAAGGAATTTTTTACACTCCGACCGTTTCCGATCCCATCGGTTCAGTGCAACTGGTATATACGCAAAACAATGCCACCACTTCTAATTATCTCCTTATCTGTACGACTCCAAACTGCATTGGTACGACCGTAGCGACAAGTACCGTCCGCGTCGTTCCGAAAGAAAATTATCATGCCGCGTACGGGCGAAACATTACTTTTGACTTTTCCGACTCTCCGCAGCTTCAAGCTGGCACCCGATATTCGTTTCGAATTCTTCCGACAACCCTGAACTATTTCACCCCGTATGACAACAATAAAACGGCAAAACCTTTGCTGGTGATACGGTCTCGCGCCGCGACCACTTCACCGCTCACCCTCTCAAACCCGACTGAAACCGAAGACGACAACAATCAAGACGGCAAAGGCGTTGCCGACAAAACTGTTTTCACTTTCAGCGTTGAAGCAACCGGCGCGCCCGGCACCGTTACCCTCATCGCCGTTTCCGAAGCCGGAACCACCACCCTTCCATTACCAAGGACTACCCTGGGTAATTACTCTGCGACCTCGACTTTTCCGAAAGGGCATTACATGTGGCACATTGAGGCGAGCGACGGAACGAACAATGTGAGAACAATAGAACAAACGTTCACCACAGGCTACTCAAACATCGCGTTCCTGCCGGGACTTGAGGCGAGCCGGTTGTATCGGCCGGCGACTGACCCGACAGACCCAAGCGTTACGAAAGTTCGCCTTTGGGAACCGCCGCTCGCGCTTCAAGACAACGCACAGCTTTTCTTGAATCCGAACGGAACGCCGGTGAGGGATGATATTTTTACCGGGGACGTTATTGATGAAGCCATCGGTTTTAATATCTACGAAAAATTCATTGATTCAATGGATGAGCTTGTCGAGAGCAATATCATCAGCGCATGGAAACCGCTTCCGTATGACTGGCGGTTTGATATTCATGACATTGTAGAAAATCCGATAGCGCTTGAAACCGCAAGCTACTCCATGATCGAAGAAATCCAAAAACTCGCCGAAACTTCCGACACCGGAAAAGTCACCATCATTGCGCACTCAAACGGCGGACTGGTGGGGAAGACGCTTATCAGCGAGCTTGAGGGAAGAGGCGGCGCAAACAGCCTCGATAAATTCATCATGGTTGCCGTACCCCAGCTCGGCACGCCGAAAGCTATCGCCGCGCTTCTTCACGGCGAAGGAATGCCAAGCGATATGCTCCCCATACTTCTTTCAAAGTCCGATGCGCGCACGCTTGGAGAAAACATGCCGTCCGGATACAGCCTGCTCCCCTCGGTGGAATACCTCGCGCGCGTAATAGACCCCGTGGCAAGTTTCGATTCGACAGACGCGCTCACAGCACCGTACTTCGCGCAATACGGAAGCGTCATCACAAACCAGACAGAACTTCACGGTTTCCTCCTCGGCGCGGAAGGGCGTGCGAAACCCGAAACAAGCGACACATTCACGCCGAACATTCTCAATGAAACACTTTTGTTGCAAGCGGAAAGCAATCACGCCATACTTGATAACTGGCAAGCGCCGGAGAATGTGGAAGTGATACAGATTGCTGGGTGGGGCGTGCCGACCATAAGCGGTTTGAAATACACATCAGCCGATGCTTGCGGTGGGGGCGGTTGTATCATCCTTGACCATGAGCCGGTACTTACGAGCGACGGGGATTCAACCGTAGTGACACCAAGTGCCATAGCGATGAATACAAGTTTGATAAAAACCTTTTATGTAAACATCAAGAAGCAAAAGAAAGAACATAAAAATATCCTTGAATCCCCTGCGCTTTTAGAGTTTGTTAAAAACACCATTCAAAACTTTACGGATATTTTTCCGGTTGATTTTACAACCGCAAAACCAGTTGCCACCCCGGACGACAGCCCCGCCCTCCGCCTCAAGATTCATTCCCCCGTCTCTCTCCACATCTACAATTCCCTCGGCGAACACACCGGAATTGCGACAACAACAGGCAGTATCAAAATCGTCGAAAAACAAATCCCGAACAGCTATTATTTCGAAATGGGCGAAGGGAAGTACGCGGGCGGAGATATGAGCGGAACCACTACCGTTAAACTTGTCGGAGAAAGTTTCGGCACATTCACGCTTGATCTTGAAAAAGTAATCGCCGATACGGTTGTGGCAAGCACGACATTTGCAAACATTCCGGTTCTCGCAAGCACGACGGCGACAGTAGAGCTGGCAGACCTCGCCGAACCGTCCGCGCTTGTACTGAAAATGGACATTGACGGCGACGGTGCCGCAGATGCGACAATTTCATCCGGCGATGGCGTTACTTTGGAAGAATTGCTTGCCATACTGAAAGGGATCATAAAAACACTTGACCTACCGGAAAAGAACGAAACAAAGCTATTGAAAACAATTGAAAAAATAGAAAAAGAGCTTGCAAAAGAAGACAAGCACGAAAGGGAAGAAAAACACAAAACCGACAAAGCGTTTGAAAATCTTATCAAACAAATCAAAAAGTTTGAGAAGAAAGACCTGCTTACGCCTGATGAAGCATTGGAGTTGGTAAGTATCGTTGAGCAGATTAAGGAAAAGGTGGTAAAATAGGAATATGAAAAACAAACTTAAAATTTTCAGTATCCTACTTGCCATTTTTTTATTTGGTTGTGCCGCGGTGTTTAGTGACGATATCGGGGATATTATAAGGTATGGGTTAAAATTTTTACCTGTTATCATCTTGCTATTTTTTTCTCGAAACGAGGTACTGGGTTTGTGGTGTAAATTCTCCATCGCTTTTTTCTTTCTATCTGCCTTAATCGTTTTGAGCTCAAGTGGCGGATCCTTCGGTTCTATGGGCGCGAAAATAATGAGCGTGTATCTATTATCTTGGGTTTTTCTCTTTCTCTCCCTTATACTTATCACATTTAAATCTATCAGCCTTCGAGGGAAATAAAGAGGGAAATAAACTTAAACCCATGAGCGAAATAATCTACATTCTTACAAATGAAGCTATGCCCGGTTATGTAAAAATTGGGAGGACAAACACCGACCTTGAGCAAAGGATTAGAGACCTTAGCGGATCTACCAGTGTTCCATTGCCTTTCACTTGTTTTTACGCATGCACGGTAAATAACGCCACCTTTGTAGAACATCAGTTGCACGATGCGTTTGATGGTAATCGCGTAAATCCGCGAAGAGAATTTTTCCAGATTGCGCCTGAACGAGTAGTCGCCGCGTTGAAACTTGCCGAGATTGAAAACATTACTCCGAAGAAAGATTTTGTAGAATCAAAAGAAGATCAACAGGCGCTTAATCAAGCCCGTACGATAAGAGAGAAGTTTAATTTTAAGATGGTCGATATTCCTGTCGGCGCGGAGCTCTCCTTTAGTCGGGATGAAAATATTAAAGCTCGGGTGGTAGATAATAAGTTTATAGAATTTAATGGCGAAGTTACTCGACTTTCCCGCTCGGCTCAAAAAATTCTTGGCGTTGATTACGGCGTTGCGGGAACAGATTATTGGATGTACGATGGCGAAACACTTGATGAGCGCCGACGAAGATTTGAGGTGGGAGAAGAATAGGTTTTCTACGACAACCTCGGCGAACACACCGGAATTGCGACAACAACAGGCAGTATCAAAATCGTCGAAAAACAAATCCCGAACAGCTATTATTTCGAAATGGGCGAAGGGAAGTACGCGGGCGGAGATATGAGCGGAACCACTACCGTTAAACTTGTCGGAGAAAGTTTCGGCACATTCACGCTTGATCTTGAAAAAGTAATCGCCGATACGGTTGTGGCAAGCACGACATTTGCAAACATTCCGGTTCTCGCAAGCACGACGGCGACAGTAGAGCTGGCAGACCTCGCCGAACCGTCCGCGCTTGTACTGAAAATGGACATTGACGGCGACGGTGCCGCAGATGCGACAATTTCATCCGGCGATGGCGTTACTTTGGAAGAATTGCTTGTCATACTGAAAGGGATCATAAAAACACTTGACCTACCGGAAAAGAACGGAACAAAGCTGTTGAAGAAAATCGAGAAGATGGAAAAAGAGCTTGCGAAAGAACATAAGAACGAGAAGCAAGAGAAACGCAAAACCGGCAAAGTGTTTGAGAAACTCGCCGGAGAGGTTAAAAAATTCGAGGAAAAAGGATTGATAAGCGGTGACGAATCAACGGAGTTGATAAGTATCATTGAGCAAATTAAGGAAAAGGTGGTAAAATAACAGTATGAAAAATCACAAACAAAAATTACTCATAATACTTTTGTTATCTTGTGTACTCTTTCTGTTAGCTCTTGTGTTGCTGAACCCACTTAGTTTTGGGATATGTAAAAGTACTTACACATGGGACCCGACAGGCAATGGAACTTCTGAAATAGGATGTCTTGATAACGATAGCACAGGTCAAGCGTTAGCAATGTTTTCTGTGCTACTCATCTTGTTTTCCATCATTCTTCTGTTTCGTCCAGAACAAATTTTTCAATCGTGGAAGAAGTTCGCAATGTGGTGGCTCCCTCTTTCGGCGTTTTTGGTATTCGTTATGCCCTCCACCGGCGGAAGTGGCGGATTCGGTGGCGGCGGACTTGGCGGACCGGATCGTGAAATCATGACATGGTTTACCGCTGGTGTTTTCTTTCTCGTCTCCCTCGCCATCATCGTAAGAAAGTCGCTGAAATTGCGGGGGAAATGAATGTTTGTCCTATAAAAAAAGAAACTTGAAGTAAGTTGTTCATTATTTTATAATCATGTTAATATATTGTATATAATCGAATCTTATGATTACAGGCACAGAAAAAATAAAAGATGGCGGTGCAGAAAAACAGTATGACGTTTCCATAGACAATGGCGACCTGAAACTCCTCGACCAACTTGTAGACGCGTATGGATTCAAGGATAGAGACTCCTTGATAAAGTTTGGTATTGCTGCTTTGCTGGAGGGAACCAACAACGAGGGTATATATACGATTAAATCTACGCCGACCGGACGAACACTATCAAAAATCGCACCTCCCGCAGAGATGTTGAATTCTGCGAAAGAAAAATAATATGACCCTGGCAAAGATAATAAAACCTAGCGATTCGGTTGTTCCATCAATAACAGAAGTAGAAATGCCAGCTGATTTTTTAGTGAAGGAACTCGATGGAAATAAGATTGTTGACCAAAAAATTAAAGAGATGGTTAAAGGTTTTATTTTGGGAGACAAAGACATAGATAAGGAAATTGAAAAAGTTGTAGATAAAATTGAAAAGCAAAAAATAAAAGTTTTCTTAACAAAAATTGGTTTTGGCGCATGGTCGATTATAATGATTATTATAGGTGCTTTACTGCCAGTTATAATCAAAAAGCTTGGCGGTTAAAAGATTATTTTTAACAAGACAGGGGTGTGGTGAAACAAAAAAGAGCGAGTAATCTTCGTTAGCCGCAAAAATTTACATTACAAAAACCGGCTTTGTAAGTGGTTTTTTGTATTAAAGCGGGGTTATGAGTGGGCACCGACCTACCTAAATACGGCAAGGTTGAACAGCCGCGTCATGTCCTTAAATTTGACAAAGTATTTATTCTAATCTATATTAACCAGTGAACGGTTCGTTTTGAAATGCGAATTTTCGCAACCGATACCCCGACGGTTTTCGGGGGGAGGAGAAAAGTTGTATGAAAAAATTAGTCGCTGTTGGTTTTGTTGTGCTTGGGCTGCTTGCGGGCTGTGATTCAACAACAGAGGACGTTGCCTTGGCGCAAAAGCCGATAATAGTACCATCGATTGATACGTCAAAAATAACAACCCTCGATGATTATCAGGCGGCAAAGAGTGCTCTGTGGGATGCTTACGAGTCAGCGAAAATCGAATCTTTCGCCGACTACGAAAAGGCAAAGTATGCGGCGTTTAATGTGTGGTATGCGTTTGATCGGTCCGAGCTCAAGAAACTGCGGGAGGCAGATCGTGAAAACTATCTCAAATGGGTGGATGCCGAGAAGATCAATGACTTTAGAACGCAGATGGAGCTTGAAAAAACAGTGCCGGCGATTGTGGCTTACAAAAAGGCGTCGAATCAAGCGTACATAACGTACGAAACCAAAAACAAGAGCGCTTATGACCTCTACAAGGCTGCGGATGCTCAAGCGTACAAGCTGTACCAAGCCAACACCGCGAAAGCATATGAAGCGTATTCTGCACGAAAGAAACACTAAAGCAGAATAAAGCTTCAAAAAGGGAGGAGCGATGCTTTCACTCCTCTCCCCTTGAGGGTTTGTTTTTTTGATTTTTTAATCCAAAGGAGGAAGAGAGATGAAGAAAAAAGAAAAGAGCAAACGGCAAAAGCCGTGGCTGCCGGAAGAAGGGCGCGACCGGATCCATCAGGGCGGCGCGCATCCCGATAAAACAAAATATCGGCGCGAGAAAAATCGCGCACGCGAAGAAGGCAACGTCCGGGACAATGACCCGGGCGTTTTTTTGTTGATACTGTTATTTCCTCGTAATTTTGCTATACTGCAAACATGTCAAGCGATATTCAAAAGAAAATAGAGCTTCTTCAAGACTATTTTTCGGCGCGTTCCGATGTGTCAATGGCGTTTGTGTTCGGTTCTTACGCGAAGAATCGGCAAAATACGGAGTCGGATATTGATATTGCGGTCTATTTTGCGACAGAAGGCGGAGAAATTACCGTGGAAGAAAATCTTTTTTTTGAATCCGAGGATGAAATATGGGGGGAGGTTGAAAGGATTGTCGGAATACGGACGGATTTTCTCGTACTCAATCGCGCTCCCGCTCTCGTGGCGTTTTCGGCAATTAATGAGGGAATGCCGATTGTGGTAAAAGACCGAGATTTGTACCTTCGTTTTCTCTTGCAAATAAGCCGGGCGGCGGAGGACTGGATGGAAGTCATTCGCG